>DMYK01000161.1:0-950 GCA_003483675.1 Microcoleaceae cyanobacterium UBA11344 | reverse complement strand
CTTTTTCAGCCGGGGAATGACAGTTATTGCCTTTGGTCTCACAGCCTTAGCTCTGCTCCCTTTGTTCGCTATTTTGTCCAAAATTCTGGGTGAGGGAATTTCACATTTGAGCTGGGAAGTGCTAGTGTCTCTGCCAGCACCAGTCGGAGTTGAAGACCAGCCAAACGGCTTTGCAAATGCGATTCTTGGCACTGCTTTAATGGTAGGAATTGCTACGTTATTTAGTGTTCCAATTGGCGTAATGACGGGCATATTTTTGTCAGAGTTTGGTAGAGAAAATAAGGCGATCGCAAATACCATCCGCTTTATCACCGTCATTCTCAGTAGCGTTCCCTCCATCGTAGTTGGTGTCTTTTCCTACTCCCTAATTGTCGTTACCACCAAAGCATTTTCAGGAGTAGCAGGCGGTTTTGCCCTCGGCATCATCATGCTTCCAGTTGTCGCATTGACAACAGAACAAGCATTAAAATTAGTGCCTACTTCCTATCGTCTCGCTTCTGCTGGTTTGGGAGGCGGACGCTTTCAAACTATTTTTCGGATTATAATTCCCTCGGCACTACCAACAATTACCACAGGTATTTTACTCGCTGCTTCCCGCGCCGCCGGCGAAACCGCACCGCTGATTGTAACTGCGTTGTCGAGTCAATTTTGGCCTCCTTTAGTCGATAAATTGGGCGAGATCATTCAGTCTCCCATTGGTGCAGAAACCATCTCAAAACTCAAAGAAATTCCAGAGACACTGCTGACTCCAACTCCTTCTCTGTCAGTATTAATATATAGCTACGCCAGCTCTCCTTACAAAGAGCAGAACGAATTGGCGTGGACTGCTGCCTCTGTCCTTTTGGGCATGGTTTTGATTGCTAGCGTCGCATCCCGTACAGTAACTCGGAAACGCTTGCAAGATCAATAAATCAACTCAAGTGCAGTCAGCTATTAACACTATAACCAGG
>DMYK01000386.1:8169-9326 GCA_003483675.1 Microcoleaceae cyanobacterium UBA11344 | reverse complement strand
CCGCCTTTTCGTAAGTTAATTTCAATTGCTTGAATGTCCCATTTGCCGTCCTCTTGCCGCACAGCCACATAATCTATGCCAAATTGCTCTAAAGCACCTTTTTCTGCCAAGTTATGCCCGATTTTCCTGCCTAATTCTTGCAATTCCAGCCGATAGGATTCGTCAGCAGGAAATCGGCAGCCCAAGAAAATTTGACCGTCTGGGCCTCCTAAAATCTGGTCATGGGTTGAGAGAATTTCTACTTCGCCACTGGGTACAATTCTCCCTTGAACGCTTGGCGATCGCTTTTCTGAACCTTCGATAAATGCTTCGGCAATTGCCCCTAATTCTGGGATTCTGCTGCTGAAATTTGCCCAAGTTTCCCCGGTTGCTTGAAAGCGCAAATGTGGAAAACAATCCCTGATTGCTTTTACTCTTTCCCAAGGTGCTGTATAGGCGATCGGCTTCAGTTCCAAAATCGCATTTCCCTCCCCGGAAAAGCCCTCATTTAGCTTAATTACCATCCGCTGCAAATGGGGCTGGCGTTCCCACAATTTGGCTGCTGCTTTTGCTAAATCTGCCACATTCCAAACTAACTCGGAACCGTCAGGATAAGGCACGCCAGATTCTGCAAAAATCTGCCTACTGCCACTTTTTGTTCCCCAGTAGAGCAAATCAGGATCGCTGGCCCACAAAGGAATTCCCAACTTCACAGATAACTCGCGCTCTAAGGGCGTTGAGTTGTAACAAACCATATAAGATTTTGTCGGCCGCACTGCTTGACGAATCCGTTCCATCAACCGTGGCCGCTCTAAAATTTTCTGGGTGAGAGATTTGGGAGAAGCATCGTAAGTGGAGAATAGAAAAAGCCGATCGCGCGCGTGTGAAAAAGGAATTCCTGGCAACAATTGCAAGTAATAATCAACGATCATTGGATGCAGCGGCTGGGAAGTAATATAAATCAGGCGCGTGCGGGGATTTCGCAGGCGAATCAACGAAAATAAATGCCGCTCTTCGTAGTGGTAAGCACCCTCAACTTTCTGCATTTCTTTCTGATCTAAGCTGACAGAAGGAATGACGATGATGTCACAATCTCCGCTGTCGAATTCTTCAACTTTATGCCACCGTTCGCGCAGTTCTATCTGAAGATTGCGGAATTGCTGCCCGTATTCTGAGTC
>DMYK01000386.1:2789-8123 GCA_003483675.1 Microcoleaceae cyanobacterium UBA11344 | reverse complement strand
AGCTCGCCGCACTCTAAAAAGTCTGGCGTATTCCAATATAGGCTCTAACCGACGTTGATTTCGCTTAAATGCCGATCGCAATTTTTCCGAAGGGCGGAACACCAGCGGAGCCGAATATTTGTTCAACATCTCGATGTCGGGTGACTGGCTTATTAGCATCAGCCGTACATTTTTGTCAAGCAAATAACTCAGGGAAAGTAAATCTCCCATGTTAGTAAAATCCTTACCGCGATCGCTAATTACAATTGTATCTTTAATCGACCTATTCGCGATCGCCTCTTGATTAATCTTTTGGGCGACTTCAGCATTAAAATAGCTCAAGTCTTTGCTCCACCAAGGAGCCGAAAAAGCGCTAACAACACAAGATACTATACTTCCTGTAAATACCGCTGCTCAAGTGAATTGCCAGAACCGCTGCCGATTTTTTACGCTATTTGCTAGCAAATAAGCAACGGCTAGCTGCACTCCCGGAAAGCAAGAAATGAGAGAGCGACTGACAGCGTAACCTTGGCCACCGATGATTAGATCCGGCAAAGCCAGCATCACAAAAGGTACAAAAATTGCTCTTAAAACAAATAGCCAATTTGAACTGGTTTTCGGCTTGCATTTTTTGTAAATAGCTGCTATAATTAAGAGTAAAAATGGCAATCTTGCCCGATAATTCCAGATACTGTCAAAGCCGAAATCTCGGTCAAAAAATAGCGCTGTAAAACTCAACACAATTTCACAAGCTCAAGCAATCCGGGAGCTCCTCGCGTCCAATCTGTAGTAGCTGAGGCTCGTTGAAGATTAGTTGCTAGCACGTAGAAGGGAATGTACAAGATTAAAGCTGCTGTTACTGCTAAGATACTGTCAGCAAACTGTACTGCCTTGCTGTCTGAGCAAATAAGATGTCAAAGGGAGATAAAGCTAAAAGTGCAGTGGCTAATAACGATGTTAAATTAGAGGCAAAAAGTTCTTGAGATCAAGCGTACATTAAAGGCAGGGATAGCAAACTTAATAGTGCTGGTAAACTGCGGGATGCTGTTAGAGAACTACCAAATTGCTGCATCCAAAAACGAGCCATCAGCAAGTAGAAAGGCGGATGCTGTGGGTTTTCAATTGCTAAAGAATGGATTGTGTCTGCGGCGGTACTTCCTGGTTTAAGTCGCTGATATTTTGGTAATTCCGGCGCGGTAACAATCCGATTTTGGAATAGTTCGTCGTCGATTTGTTGTCTGGTGAAACCAGCGGCTCTGAGCGAGGTGTATGCTTCGTTGATGCCCGTAAAGTTGGCGATCGATCTCAAAGCAGCGAAATCCGATACCTAGTACAATGGCGATCGCTAATCAGCCTAGCAGCCACGGGGAGTTCCTGCGCTAACGACAGATCTGTTTTGATGTGTTGTAGATGTCATGTTTGCTCATTGTGGCGATCGGAATTTTGAACCGCAGATCAACGCAGATCAACGCAGATCATACTAGACCGAACTCAAGGAGCGATCGACACCCAGTGTATACCCAACAGACAATAATCCTACCCACCGCCGACCGCCGACTTGGGGCGAAGCAGGCTGAGCTTCAGCAAAATCAAGAATCGTGAATCAAATCCTCCCAGAACCGGACGACCCTAAATGTATCTGCTAACATACGTGTTGTACAGTTAATCAACAAGCTCCCCAAGGGCCCTACCCGCGTACCCCAAATGGCAAAAAAAGAAACCTCTATAAAAATTACTGAGAACCCCGAAAAGCAAAAAGCCCTCAATCTGGTACTATCCCAAATTGAGCGTAGCTTTGGCAAAGGGTCGATCGTCCGACTGGGAGACGCCACTCGCATGAGGGTAGAAACCATTCCCAGCGGAGCTCTCACACTTGACATCGCTTTAGGTGGCGGTTTACCCAAAGGCCGAGTCATTGAAATTTACGGCCCAGAAAGTTCCGGTAAAACAACTCTAGCCCTCCACGCGATCGCCGAAGTCCAAAAATCCGGCGGTATCGCAGCCTTCGTGGATGCCGAACACGCCCTCGATCCCACCTACGCCTCAGCTTTGGGCGTGGATATTGAAAATCTCCTAGTTTCCCAGCCGGATACCGGCGAAATGGCCCTGGAAATTGTCGATCAACTCGTGCGTTCCGTCGCCGTCGATATCGTAGTCATTGACTCCGTAGCCGCCCTCGTCCCCCGCGCCGAAATCGAAGGCGACATGGGCGACTCCCACATGGGTTTGCAAGCCCGCTTGATGAGCCAAGCTTTACGGAAAATCACCGGCAACATCGGCAAATCCGGCTGTACCGTCATTTTCCTCAACCAATTGCGCCAAAAAATCGGCATCACTTACGGCAATCCCGAAACTACAACGGGCGGCAACGCTCTCAAATTCTACGCCAGCGTGCGGCTTGACATTCGTCGCATTCAAAGCTTGAAAAAAGGTACAGAGGAGTACGGAAACCGCACGAAAGTTAAGGTTGCTAAAAATAAAGTTGCTCCGCCTTTCCGCATTGCCGAATTTGACATTATATTTGGCAAGGGCATTTCTACTTTAGGCTGTCTGACTGACTTGGCGGATGAAATGGGAGTAATTACGAAAAAAGGTTCTTGGTATAGCTACAACGGCGACAACATTGCTCAAGGACGCGATAATGTGATCCAATACATGGAGAAAAATGTAGAGTTCAGAAATCAAATTGAGCTCCTAGTTCGAGAAAAACTTGCTACTGGTGCTGTGGTTTCTGCTAATTCTGTCGCTCCTGTTGAGGATGAGGATGAGGATGTAGAAGATGTAGAAGTAGAAGATTTGGAATAAATCTAAATCTTTGAGTCATTATTCCTTAGTCATTAGTGATTTGCAATAGTAGGTTGAATGAAGCGAAACTCAACCTACTATTGCATTATTTTTTTCGGCCCCTAGACATTAGATAGTGGTTTTCAGTAAATTGAACAAAAAAACAACAACTCCCAACCCACGGGAGGGGCGAAGCATTCGGGTGAGAATCAAATAGGAAAAACCCAAATTTATCTACCTGAATGCTTCGCCCAAGAAGAGCGACTAAAACCCGATCGCACAATCAGCCCAATTCAACTTTACTACTTACTCCGGCAAAGAAATTGGCTGAATGTATTGATAATTAGCACGCACATAACAGCCTTTTGTTGTCAGCAGCCAGGGTTTACCCTTGTCAATTCTAATTGCATTTGTTCCCCTGAGTTCAGCGGAAATTGTATCTCGATTCGCCCGGTAAACTTGTTTAATTGCTCCGTTTGGCGTCTGGCGACAGTTGAGTTCTCCATCCCGCGAGGTGATTCGCCACAATGGCCAAGTTGCTAAACCAGCAGTTTCGGTCAGCCAAGTATTAGCATTGTTAGAATTGTAGTCGCCGCTAGCATTAGAACGCGGTAAAGGCTCGATTAAATTCATTTTAATTGTCTGCCCCACAGCCGGACAATTTTCTCCTCCCTTCACCTTCCAAGTAACATTGGCTCCCCATTCGCTCCTGGCAAATTGATACCTGACAATGCTGATATCCCCAGAACAAACAATTTTTCTGCCTGGACCGATCGCACGATCTTGGAAAGTTCCTTTGTAGTAGTAAGAGCCGGCCGCGCCTTCAGAACTTCGAATTTTAAGATGTCCTGAAAATTCGCGATCGCCTACTTTGGTATAATAAAAACCTCCGGGATTATTCCCTTTTTCGGAGAGGTTGAACGAAGTTTTGCCCGTGTCATTAATATAAGTAGTGGCGCTAGCAGCGCCGCACCAAAATAAAGACAAAACTGCTGCGGATAACCAGATATAACGTTTGTTCATGACCACACTTTGGATGAATTTATACTTTATTTATAGCTATTGGTGAAACTACTTGGCCAGTCGCTTGATCTAGTGACACTCATTTGAGCGACTGCGCGGGCGGGCGTGCCCACCCCACAACAAAATTTAATTTTTGTGGAACAAGCATCCTACCTGTTCGCATCTCTGCAAAACTTCACCCTACTTCGGCTTACTTCAACTCTCTTCACTTGGAATCACCCCTAGGAATGAGCCTACACGCTGTCACTTCTGACTCATTGCAGGTGCAAATAATTCGCATCAAAATAAAATTATCTGCGTAAGTAAGGAGTTGTAATCACCGCTCAATACTGTGGATTTTACGGAGTAGTCCCCGCGAGGGTGAAGTTGGTGTTAGCAACACTAGGACGATCGTTAAAGTTGGCAAATTTCACATTTAAGCCTGTTTGTAAAGAAATGCAAAGGTTCCTGAAAGTGGATTGGTTGAACAGAAATACGACTTTCTGAAGACACATACTCAAAAAATCAAGTTGATCTAGAGCAAGAATGAACTTGACAAACGTTAATTAAATTCTGAGGCAAATTAAATTCTTGATCAAGGGAGAATAAATCATGGCAGATTCTGAATTAGAAGTTATATTAAAGATGGCTCAAAAAATTAATCCTCAAATTGAGAGTGGTCTAAAATTTGAAATTGACTTGGAACAATTGCGCCAACTGCCGGCAAGAACATTAGGGTGCGAAGTGGCGCGATTTCTGGATGAGCAAGGCTTTGAGCCGATCGAATCGGGAGACTGGATTCATCGAAACCACGACGTTTGCCACGTTTTGACGGGTATTTCACCTTCAGTAGAAGATGAATTTGTACTTCAAGCGTTTACTCCTGCTCAAGTATTTCGCCCTGACTGTGCGATTTGAGTGTTAGTTGGACTGCTAAGTGGCGCACGATCGGGCTGACGATCAAAGGCTTAAGACAGGGAAAAATAGCCGATCTACTAACTGAGTGGGACGTTTAATTCGATTGGGAAACTCCTCGATCTGAACTCCTAAAAAAACCAGGAATTCTACCATCAATTGATGAGATTTTTACTGATTTTCTGATTACAAAATTATGCAAAGCACAAGTTACAAACCGGTAATTAGCCTAAGTCCACGGGAAAGAGCGATCGCCCAATTAGTAGCCCAAGGTCTGCCAAATAAATGTATTGCCAAACATTTAAATATCAGCCACTGGACGGTTGCTACTTACGTGCGCCGAATTTTTATCAAACTCAGTGTTTGTTCCAGAACCGCGATGATTGCACTGTTGATTAAAGAAAATTTGCTCTGGGATTAATGATTTTGGGAATGGGGCATCGGGCATCGAGCATCGAGCACAGTTTCTTTTTCTTCCTTGTTCCTTCTTTCTTATTTCCAGAAGAAACAGGAACCACCAATGCCCTAGGCCCTAGGCCCTAGGCCCAGGAGCAGTCACTTACCTGAGAAAGGCTATACATCTATTTATCCCAAAACCAAAGAACCAGAAGAACTTCTGAGAAAACTCAGCAATTCTCGATTCACCGTTTGCGG
>DMYK01000386.1:1965-2755 GCA_003483675.1 Microcoleaceae cyanobacterium UBA11344 | reverse complement strand
GTCTAAACCTTCTACAAGTTTGGGGCTCAAAAACGCATCTTCTTCTCCCCAAAGCACCAAAGTAGGTACTTTCACGGGTTCCCATTTCTGCCCCAAATTCCACAGCCTCTGCGGGTGAAACATCTGCCGGTAATAATTCACCGCCGCCGCCAATACTCCCGGCTTTTCCAAAGCCGTCTGATAAATCTTAGTTTCCTCAGCGCTAAAAGCTCCTTTGCGAATAGCTTGTCCTTGGAAAACATTGTGCACAAAATTTTTCAAGTTTTGCTGAATCAACCATTCGGGAATACCGGGAACCTGAAAAGCCAAAACGTACCAACTGCGGCGGATTTGATCTAAATTGCTGATCATTTCCTGCACAAATCGCTGCGGGTGTGGAGCATTTAAAATTGCCAAGCTGTTGAGTTTTTCAGGGAATTTTTGAGCTAAATGCCACGCGATAACGCCTCCCCAATCATGGCCGACTATGTGTGCTTTTGTATAGCCGAGCCGATCGATCAAACCGCGAATATCTGCACTCAGCGTATCTAAATCATAGCCACTTTCCGGCTTATCCGAATCGTTGTAGCCCCGCAAATCCGGCACCACAACCTTAAAATGACGCGCTAAGGCAGGAATTTGGTGCCGCCAAGAGTACCAAAACTCTGGAAACCCGTGCAGGAGCAAAACGAGCTCGCCCTCGCCTTGAGCAACGCAATGCAAGCGGATATTGTTGGTTTCGACAAAGATATGTTGCTGTTCGGAATCTAAAAATTTCATATTTGGAAAGTTAGACTTACCTTCTAGTCAT
>DMYK01000386.1:319-1936 GCA_003483675.1 Microcoleaceae cyanobacterium UBA11344 | reverse complement strand
TTCTCTTCTTTTATTGTAGCCGATCGACGATGCTAATATCTAAAATCTCTCAGCTCAAATCTGTGGTTTCAACAGCGGCGCAGCCGATTCAATAATAGCACAATTTCGTCGATCGCCGATCGCACTTTTGGAGCAGACAGATCCGATTGATTGACAATAATGCTAAACACCAGCGGCTCATAATTCGGAACTTCCACATATCCCGACAGCGCCGAAACCCCGCTCAAAGTTCCAGTTTTTGCTTGCAAAATGACTCGATTTGGTGTAATAAAACGATTTTTCAAAGTACCGCTCTCCCCAGCCACAGCCAAAGACGCGCGGTAAAAAGATGCAGTCGGTGAATTCGCCATTAATCTCAAAGTTTGCACCAAGGCTTCTGGACTAATTAAATTGTGGCGAGACAATCCAGAACCATCAACTAATATGTAGCTATTTGGATTTACCCCTAATTGAGTTAAAGCTGTTTTTAACTCCTTTAAACCAACTTCAATTGTATCCTCTTGTGGCCCAGGCATATTGCCTGTAAATTTTCCCAACAATCTTAATAAAACCTCTGCATAAACATTGTTGCTTTCCCGATTAGTTTCTTTCACCAATTCCGCCATTGGTGGCGATTCAACAGTTGCTAATTCCTGAGTAAAATTGCGATAACTAGATGCAAGTAAAGCCTGTTTAACAGCAATTCCCTCCGCCGCCAGGGCTTGCTGAAAATGCTGCAAAAAATTATTAGCTGGATTGATAACTGCTACATAAGCTGATTCAGACTCAGCACCCGCTTTCAACTGTCCGCTAACTCGAATTGCGGGTCGATCGAAGTCCCTACCAACCTGCACAAACTCGGATTCATTTTGTCCGACTGTCACCGAATTATTCTGAATTTGCCACTGATTTGTAAGCTTGGGTTGGGCAAAAGTAACTTTGAGAGGTTGCCCGATCGCCTGCGGTGATAAGATTAGTTCGATCGCATTTTGATTGAACATTAAACTATTGATGGGCGCGCCGTAGCCAGCTTGAGCATCTTCCCATTCCCAATTCGGATTAACTGCATTGCCTTGAAAATAGCTGTCATCGCCAATCAAATCGTTAACTCGATTAATTCCCCGCTGCTTCAACTGCGAGGCCAAGGATTTTAACTGAGTCTCGGTAATACTCGGATCGCCCCTGCCAGCAATGTATAAATTACCATTTTCACCGCTGTAAACCGATGTTCTAATCCGAAAATTAGCACCGAGTTTCTGTAAAGCAGCGGCTGTGGTTAATAGCTTGACATTTGATGCTGGAATAAAGTATTTTTGGGCATCGCGACTGTAGAGAATAGTAGTAGAAGATAGGGGTTGAATCAAAATGCCCCAGCGCGATCGACTAAATTCAGGACGATTGGCGATCGCATCCACCTTCGCCCCCAATTCCCCCGCACAAATATCTCCTGAAACCGCTGGCATTTGCGCGACAACCTGCGGAGCCCAGCCCAGAATTAGCACCAACCAACTAACCGTAATTCCTTTGATTCTCATTAATCATATTCTCATCAATAATAAAGATGAATTCTCGGATTGAGCATCGCCTTTACAGGCTTTCCCCCCTGGAGGTGCTGTTCCACGATCGCAGACACATCGA
>DMYK01000386.1:0-282 GCA_003483675.1 Microcoleaceae cyanobacterium UBA11344 | reverse complement strand
GTTGCATTGTCCCTGACAGCCGCTACCCTCCACTTTAACTCCTGACACTTGCTGGGCTTCAAAAGCAGCCAGCACTGCTGCTGAACCATTTTTTAGACAAGATTGGTGCTGACAAACTAATACACAGCGCACTTCTGGCTGGGAGTCTTGTTTTTTAGCTTCGGATTCTGGCATCAGAGGTCGTGCTGTTTTTAACATATCTTAACAATTTTGAGGCGATCGACGGATTTGAGATTTGAGATTTGAGATTTTAGATTGGAGATTGGAGATATGATCGATCGA
>DMYK01000112.1 GCA_003483675.1 Microcoleaceae cyanobacterium UBA11344 | reverse complement strand
AACTGAGTTTTTCCCAACTGATAAATTTGCAAGAGCCCAAGTCATGCAGTGGTTATTTTTTGAACAGTACAGCCACGAACCTTTTATTGCTACTTCTCGCTTTTGGTACATGACAGGAAAAGCTGAGGAATATCGAGAAGCACTCCAACAAAAACAAGCACCGGGTTATGCTGCTTTGGCGGTGATGGAACAGCATTTAGAAAACCATGCTTTTTTTGTTGGCGATCGCTATACCGCTGACATCGGTTTATTTGCATACACTCACGTTGCTGGGGAAGGCGGATTTGATTTAACAAAATTTCCAGCAATTGAAACTTGGATCGATCGAGTAAAAAGTCAGCCCGCATATATCAGCATGACAAATTTAAATTTAATTTAAATTTCCGTAAAAAAACCCGGTTTCTGCGTCAATATCTCTCGGAGAGAGCCACGATTTTTCGGATAAACCGGGTTTTTTTTGCCTTAGTCTTTACTGACCAAATCGACCGCCTGTGGGTGGCGCGAACTCATGGTTAATCTCTGTAATCCGCCCTCTCCAGTACGGCCAAGCGCCTTCCGGGGGTTGCCATGCTACTTCGCCCTCTAAGGGGATCTGCATCCCATTACGAACCGTATATCCCCAACATCGAACTTCCCACGGCATTCCCACCTGAGTGTCGCCAACTGTACGATAACGAGCCTCAGCACGGATGGTATCGATCGACCCTTCGGTATTAAAACGAAACACTAGGGAGACAGTTGTTGCACCATCCGTCAGAGTGCCGCGAGCGGAGATATCATCGATCGCCTCCCAGAGTACACCCTGACTCGGTAACAGAGCAGTAGGATACCACGCCGCCTCTGTGAAGAACCGCATTAACTCACCTTGGGCTAGTTCAGGCGTACCGCGCACACTTGCAAGGCTGAAAAGACCGAGTAATGATGCGTGCAAGATACCTTCCCCTAACAAATAGGTATCATGGACAAATACCTTCAGTCCTGGTGCCATCTGAATACGCGCATCCCAATCAAAACCTGGACGCTGAGTAATCACAAATTGTGTGGAGGTAAATGGACTCCACTTGGCTTTTTTCTCACCCATATTGAACTGTCCTTGCTGAGTGAATTTGACAGCAGAGGCGATCGGCTGTCCATCCTTAAATACTGTCCGAAAGAATCGCTGCACAGGGGCTGGTAAGCCTTCAATCTCTTTTTGGTCATAGATTTGCGGCTTGATCATCCGCTGCCCACTTGCTAACTGGGCGCGTAATTTATCAGTATCTAACTGCCACCGATATTTGCCGTAAATGGTAGCCAGTCCAATGCAAACTACAACTAAAATACTTATGAGTGCGATCCATTTCATCCACATCATACTTACCTCCCGTAGGATAAAGATGTCTTAAAATTTCACTGGCTGTAAAACACTCGTTTCACATTCTCCGCCACCGTAACATAAAACACCACGATCGATCCTAACACTAGCACAAAACTCAACGGCAACGGTTGAAATCCGAGCATCGTTGCCAAAGGTGTCCAGGGCATGATCATTGTCACTCCTACGGTAGCCAGCGTTGCCATCAACAAGTATTTTCCGGGTTTACTGTCGAAAATAGATTGACGGGTACGAACCACTAGGACAACCATCGAAGCGGAGATTACAGACTCCAAAAACCAGCCTGTTCTAAACTGTTCTGGTTGAGCGTGCAGCAGCAACAGCAGCGCCCCAAACGTGAGGTAATCAAATATTGAACTCAGCAAACCAAACACGATCATGAAGTTGCGGATAAACGTGATATCCATCCGGCGAGGTTGGCTGACTAACTCCTTGTCTACGCGATCGGTTGCGATCGTCAATTCCGGGAAATCAGTTAATAGATTCGTCAGCAAAATCTGACTAGGAAGCAGCGGCAAAAATGGCAAAAACAAAGAAATTCCCGCCATGCTAAACATATTGCCAAAATTGGCGCTAGTTGCCATAAATACATACTTTAAAGTATTAGCAAATGTCACCCGTCCTTCCTTTACGCCTTCGACAAGAACATTCAAATCCTTTGCCATCAACACAATATCAGTGGCTTCTTTGGCAACATCAACTGCACTCTCGACAGAGATACCGACATCAGACGCATGAAGCGCCGAGGCATCATTAATGCCATCTCCCAGATATCCAACCACATTCCCCGCTTTTTTGAGAGCAATAATAATGCGCTCTTTTTGGTTTGGCTCTACCTCGGCAAAAACATTAGTATATTGTACTCGATGCATCAAAGCTTCATCACTCAGCTTCTCTAGTTCAGAGCCTGTCAAAGTCTTTGGTTCAGGCAGTCCTACCTGCTGAATGATACTAATAGCAACCGCCTGACTGTCTCCGGTAATCATCTTCGTGGTGACTCCCAACATTTCCAACTCTTTGAGGGTGTCCGCGATGCCAGCTTTGGGTGGATCAAACAGAGCAAGATAGCCCAGAAATGTCATGTTCGTTTCATCATCTTTGCTGAAGGAATCTTGATTAAAATCACGATAAGCCACACCTAAAACTCTAAATCCCTGACTGCCCAAATCGACCGCCTCTTGGTGGAGTTTTTTTTGCTGATCTACAATGTCTATCTTTTTACCGTCAGCAGTTTCAACGCTTGAGCAAACATCCAGAATATTTTTCAGTGCGCCTTTAGTAACAATCAGATGCGTATTCTCTTTTTTTAACAGGATGCTGAGACGTTTGCGGTTAAAATCATAAGGCACTTCATCTAGCTTTTGATAGCTAGAAATATCGAATTTTTTGTGTTCGCGAATCGCTTGATCGATCGGATTGACATAACCAGATTCAGAGGCGGCATTCAAATAAGCATAAAGTAGCACGCGATCGCTTTCTTTCCCCTCGACATCAACCGCAGTGTGAATTTTCACCTCTCCTTCCGTCAGCGTACCCGTCTTATCGGTGCAAAACACATTCATACTACCCAAGCTTTCGATCGCGGGTAAACGCTTCACAATCACCTGCTTTTGGGCCATTTTCTTGGCACCACGAGCTAGGTTAACGCTGACGATCGCAGGCAATAATTGGGGAGTTAAACCGACTGCCAGCGCCAGAGAAAACATAAAGGATTCCAGCACTGGGCGATGAAGGTAGACGTTGGCGACAAAAATTAGCACTACTAAAATTAGCGTTACTTCCATCAGAAAGTAGCCAAATTTGCTCAGCCCATGTTCAAATTCCGTTTCGGGAGGTCTGAGTTTTAGGCGTTCCGATACTTTGCCAAATTCAGTTTCTTTTCCGGTATGAACGACTATTGCTTTCCCCGTTCCACTAATAACATTAGTTCCCATATAAAGGGAATTGGTGCGTTTGCCAAGTTCAGTTTCAGCAGGTAATACACCACTGAATTTATCAACGGGATAGGTTTCTCCTGTCAGTGCNNGCTTCATCCACCGATAAATCTTGCGACTCTAAAACTAGACAGTCGCCCGGAATATTTTTACCTGCACAAAGCAACACAATATCACCCGGCACTATTTCCTTATTGGAGATTTCTTGAGATTGACCATCTCTCAAAACAGTTGCTTTAACTTGCACTAATGCTAATAATTTTTCGACCGCGTTCGAGGCACCTCGCTCTTGCCAAAATCCTAATAGCCCACTGATGATGACAATAGTTAAAATGATAATTGCATCGGCTGCATCTTTCAGAAAAATTGATAGCATTGCGGCAAAAATCAGAATCAAGATAATCGGACTCTTGAACTGATTTAGCAACAGCATCAATGCGCTCGATTTTTGTGTTTGTTTGAGGCTGTTTGCGCCGTACTTGCTCAGGCTTTGTTTGGCATCTTGACGGCTTAACCCTCCCGTTGTAGAGTGCGTCTGCTGAAGCACTTGATCTGTCGATAAGTTCCAAAATGTGGGCTGTGGATTCATTATTTTTTACCTTATTTTTTAATGTCTTTTCTACAAGCTTGGCATAACTAAATGGGTTTTATCGTTTCTTGAACGTCCCCACACCCTTCACAGATTTCTGAACTTCAGGAGATCCAATATATTCTACTGAACCCACGCCGGATACAGTCGCATCTAACTGTTCGCTCACATTAACCACAGCACTCCCCACGCCGCTATTGTGAACAGTAGCCTGCTTAGTCTTGAACTCCTCGCCATGAAAACTTCCAACCCCTGAAAGATTGAGTTCCAGCACATCGACATTTCCTGAGATTGTCATGCTACCTACTCCATGAAGGGAAATTGACAACCTTTTACCTTGGATATCCTTAACTTCCAAACTACCGACACCTTTTATGTTCAAGCTTTCTAAGTTCTTGACCTCCACAACAAACTCAATGGGCTTGGTCGGGCTGAAGTGGGCATCTTTCTCGGTGGTGAGATAAAGAACATTGTCAGCGACATAACTCTCTTGTAGGGGCAGGATATTGTCCTCGGCGGTAATCGTGAGGGACTCTTTTCCCGCCTGTTGCACCGTAACCCTGCCCACAGATTTACTAGAGATGGATGAGAAGTTACTCACTTCTCTGGATTCGGTTTTAACGATTCCAGATCCTCTCAGCCCACCTAATTTGAAATAGCAGCCCGCGAACAGGCTCAAAGCTGCCAAACACACCGCCAAACTGTATAGTTTCGATCTCATTTTTTCACTCCTGAGCAGAAAAGTTTATCCCTAAATAATAAATTGAAACCTATTAAATATCATCTATCGCTTGGAATAGTTGAGATTAGAAAGTTATCTATAATTGGATAGACATCAGTGAATGATGAGTGCGATCGCACTCATCACCATATTCCAATTGCGTAAGTCCTGTCTTAGATAGGTTTTCCTGATTTAGCTTTAATAACTCCTTGGGGTNNGATCGAGTAACTTTAACAGTTCAAACCAGACTAAGCTAATCGCTCCACCTCCCAAACAAATTGCCAAGTCGATCGGATGTAGAAAAGAGAAGCTAAACAATTGACGCAAGAAGGGGACATACAGCACCAATACAAGGAAGAGCAAGCCACCACCAATCACCCACCAAAGCGCAGCATTGGGGGATTGCAGTATTTTTAAGCTGAGGCGCGAGGTCGAACTTTCGCTCAAAATTAGTCCTAAATTGGCCAAAATCAACGTCGTAAACGTTAACGCACGGGCATCAAGTTCGCCTTGTCCGCGATATAGCGAGATCATAAATATTGCGAGAACGATCGCTAAAATCACCACACCTTGAAACACCGCCAAGCCCAAAGTTTTCCTGCCAAATAAGGGTTCTTTGGAATTGCGGGGAGGACGCTGCATCACCGTTGCTTCTGCGGGTTCAGCTTCTAACACAATCGAGCAAGCTGGATCGATAATCAAATGTAAAAATGCAACATGAACGGGAAGTAATACTAACGGCAACTTAAACAACACTGGAATTAAAGACATCCCTGCGATCGGAATATGAATCGCTAGAAGATATGCCATTGCTTTACGGAGATTATCAAAAATTCGCCGTCCAAGTTTGACCGCTTGCACGATGGATGAAAAATCATCATCTAATAACACTAACGCCGCCGATTCACGGGCAACATCCGTGCCTCGCTGACCCATTGCAATCCCAATTTGGGCAGATTTTAAGGCAGGGGCATCATTCACGCCATCCCCCGTCATTGCAACGATTTCACCCTGGGATTTCAAAGCATTAACTATCCGCAATTTTTGTTCGGGAACGGCTCTTGCAAAGATATTTGTACTTTGAATACGCTCCTGAAGTTCATCGTTACTCATGCGATCTAATTCTGCTCCGGTGACAATGGCTCCCATTTGCATCAATCCAACTTGACGAGCAATGGTTTGAGCAGTTTCTGGATAATCACCCGTAATCATCACTACTCGAATCCCAGCGGTATAACATTCTTTAATTGCCGCCGCAACGGTTGGACGCACTGGATCAGACAGTCCAACTAATCCTAGAAATTGAAAAGGAAAATCATGTTGTTGATCGGGTAAACGATCGGGATTGAGCGACGGATGAGGCGGCAAAAATGGGGGTGGCGCACCAAGAAGAGGCGCTTTAGCAACACCTAATACCCGCAATCCTTGCTCTGCCATTTTACTGATTTGCGCGGCTAGAATTTGCTGCTGTTCGGGCGTGAAATGACAGAGATCCGCGATCGCTTCTGGCGCTCCTTTGGCGGCAATTTCATACTGTTTGCTATCGACCGACTGCCAAACGTGAGACATTGCTAATAGCTCCGGTGAGAGCGGATATTCTCGTAATA
>DMYK01000302.1 GCA_003483675.1 Microcoleaceae cyanobacterium UBA11344 | reverse complement strand
CGACCCGATTACTAATTCAATTTCCTCGTCTTTGTCGTGAACAATTGCATAGACAACTGCTGTATGTACGTTCTCCTCTGTTACTAAAAAATCAGCCGCTTGGGGAATACAATCCCGATCGTCATAGCGGAGATAGCCGATGCCGGCGAGGGAAAAATTGTTCTGGACAATGCGATGTTTGAGCGATCGCTCGATCGCATCCATCACCCACTTAGACCGAGACGACTGCAACACCGCATTCAGCAACTGCGGGTCATAAAACCTACTCAAATAAGTGGCGGCTAAAAAGTCTGACTCCTGAGCTTGTCTGAGGGCATTCGTATCCGATCGCAAACCGTGCATCAAAGCCGTAGCGCACTTTACGTGCTGGCTGACATTACCATCGAGAGTTAGCAGTCCAGCTTGCAAATACTCCGCAAAAATCGTGGCTGTAGCGCGGATTTGGGGGCGAAAATCGGCAAATTCTGCATTCATTTCGCCCTGCAAACTGTGGTGGTCTATTACTGCTGCGATCGGAATTCCCGCCGCTAAAATCAAATTGGTTAACAAGCAAGTCGTTCCTTGATTGTCGATAAAAACACAGCCCTGATATAGCGATAAATCCTTAGTTTTTGCCGTTTCCAAAGTCCACCTTTGCAACGGTAAACCAGTCAACTTAACTAAGGCAATATTTTCTTGGTGGCTGAGGGCTCCTGCATAAACAATCTCGCAGTGAATGTCGTACTTTTCGGCAATTAATTTGTAAGTCCAAGCACTCGAAAGTGCGTCAGGATCTGGGAAATCTTGCAGCAAGATTAACTGGCGCTGGCCACGATGTCGATCGAACATTTGGCGTAATTGCTCCACAGGGCGATCGGTCGAATGTTCTGAAAATCGCCTCGCGCGATTCTCTTCGACTGCAACTTCAGCTTTGCCGCGCCGTTTCGCAGTCACATTCGGCGGCACAACCTCGCTGCTGGGGTTTAGCTGACCTTGGTGACTTCCAGATGCTTCTCCTGAATTAGTAGGGCGATCGCTCATAGAGGTTGACTATTCACCGGATTTGAGATCATCTATTTTTTGCCCGCCAGTTTTTTACTGTTTTCAACTAAACTTACAAACTCGGTGCGGTAGCCATCCAAATCTGCATTCTTTGACTGATTTGCTAGGTTCAAAACTTGCTCAAAACTCGCCGATCCTTTGTACTCAGAATTTCTCAAAAGCATCCCGAATTCAGCAACCGCTGCTGCAAATTTCAAGTTATCTGAGGCCTTTTCCAATTTCACCCCTCTGTCAGCCACAGTACCCTGGATTAACTGAGAAGTTTTTTGATCAGGCGCTTTATAACGCAATTTTACCAACATCAACTCATCATTTTTGTAGGCAGCAGGATCGACTTGCTGCTGTTGATATTTCAATGGATCGACCTCGGGTAATTTGACATCGCTCTCTACCCCAACTGGAACGATCTCATAAAGCGCTGTCACTGAATGTCCAGCACCTAATTCTCCTGCATCTTTTTTGTCGTTGTTGAAATCTTGCGCTGCTAGCTGCCGATTTTCATACCCAATCTGGCGGTAGGCTTGGACTTTTGCCGGATTGAATTCTACTTGAATTTTAACATCCTTGGCAATTGTTAACAGATTCGCTCCCATTTCCTTGACTAAGACTTTATTAGCTTCCTGAAGGGAGTCGATGTAAGCATAATTGCCGTTGCCTTTGTTGGCTATTTGTTCCAATTTAGCGTCTTTAAAGTTGCCCATGCCAAATCCCAGAACAGTGAGAAAAATGTTGCGATCGCGATAGTTTTCGATCATCCTCACCAATTCTGCATCGCTGGAAACTCCCACATTAAAATCGCCATCGGTTGCCAAAATAACCCGGTTATTTCCCGACGAGATAAAGGTGCGACTTGCCAATTCATAGGCTAATTTAATTCCTGCGCCACCCGCAGTAGAACCCCCAGCTTGCAGTTGCTCGATCGCATCTAATATTTTGGATTTTCGAGCGCCGTTTGTCGGCGGCAAAACTACGCCGGCTGCCCCAGCATACACGACAATCGAAACCAGGTCTTTTTCGGTTAATTGATTCGCGAGCAACCGTAATGATTGTTTGAGCAACGGCAATTTATTCGGTGAGTTCATCGAACCGGAAACGTCTAACAAAAAGACGAGATTGCTAGGCGGTAAATTTTCTGTGGCAAGGCGTTTTCCCTGCAAGCCAATTTGAACTAATTTGTGCTTAGAATTCCAGGGTGCTTGGGAGATTTCCGTAGTGATGGAAAAAGGGCGATCGCCCGTTGGCTGCGGATAGTCGTAGGTGAAGTAATTAATTAATTCTTCAATTCTCACTGCATCTTTTGGTGGCAGTTGACCTTCGTTAATAAAGCGGCGGACGTTGGTGTAAGATGCTGTATCGACATCGATCGAAAATGTTGACAGGGGACTAATGCTAACTCTCTGAAATGGATTGTCGTAAATGCGGTTGTATTCCTCTGTGTTGGAAGATTGCGGTGCCACTGCATCAACAGCAGGCAAATTCTCCGACAGTTTTTGGGATGCGGGTTTTTGGGGTGCAGGCGCACCGGGTTTAGCCGCAAGGGGTACAGGCGCACCAGCGCTAGGCGATTTCAGAGACGAAGGGAAAGCAGGAGCTGCTTTTATAGGAGCTGCTTTTTCTCTCGCTATAGGAGATTCTTTTGAGGAGGGTGCCTTACCCGCTGCCGGTGAGGCACTGCGATCAAGTGGGGTGGTATTAGTATCTGCGTTGCAAGCTGCTAGCATCAGCAAGGGGATGACGCTGAGCAAGATTGGGATTTTCCAGTATTTGGCTGCGATCGCAAATTTTTTGTTCATCTGTCTTCCCCCTTGGATACTCAGGTCAGTGACGGGAGGAAAAGGGGGGCAAGGTTTATGCTGCATAAGAATAGCCATCCTTTCTATGAATAATCGAACAATATTTGTAGCTAATTCCCGACACCAATTCTGATGCAGAAATATTGAATGAACCGCTCGCTCTAACTGCAACACGACCAATATAAGTGCCGATTTTCTTTCCAGAAGTAACTATCGCTTTCACGATGTCACCCGTTTGAAAACCTTTGACAAACTTAAGTCTAGGGACGTATCGAGACGGGAACCCAAATTTGTCAGTGCGACACATTTGGCGCGTTCCATGTCCAGTAGCTTTGATTAACAATGGTTGATTTGTTAATAGTTTAAGCGATGTAATTTGTCCCACACAAGCTGCATCAATCCAGTGGGTTTTAGGTAAGTTCAATCGAGGGCGGTTAAACTTAGTTAAACCACCACTACCAGTAGAAACAGGTAAACCAGTTTCCTTGAGTCGATTAAACAATGCCCAGCGAGTTGAATTGACTGCCGTCGCATCTTTTAAAGGACGCTTTACCTGAGACAAAATTCGCTTTAAAACCTCTGGCTTTTTAGCTAGGAACTGCTCAATATTTTGAGCTCCTTTCTTGAGATTGCACTTTTCACAAGCCAGGCAAAGATTAGATATCCGGTTAGTACCGCCCTGAGTTTTGGGATGAATATGCTCAACTTGTAATGGCACATTTTCAACGCCACAATAAGCACACTTTCTATCCCATTTGTTAAGGAGATACTCGCGGACTTCGTAACCAAACAAAGTGCCTTGTTGATACTCAAACCCAGAAATTTCTGGGTTCTCTAATTGCTGCAAATCGAACCGTACAAGTTCTTGAACAATCTTGTTAATGGGCGCAAACTTAGTCAGTTTTTTCGCCCAAGTTAAAGTTGTCTCAACCCGATGGTTCAGTTCAGCACCCCATAAGACTTTTTCTCCTTGAACTAAGGCGATACCAGTTGTTTGAGAACCAGGATCTATTTTTAAGGTGATTGGTTCTGGAGTTGCTGTTACTTCCACTTTGAGGATTATGGTAAATGGATACCTTTTGAAAACAGCCGCTTTGCCAGTAGTTAGTAACTTACGAGCCCTTCCTGGTCGTATTAGATTGAGTGATCGTTTCTGGGTATCAAGTACGAAAACAAAATTAGACATTTTCAGTCCTCCCTTGCGGGGTAATGATAGCTTCGTCAATGTTTAAGGTCGGTACTATCTCAAAAGCACTGGGTTAACCCTTACCCCTGTTTAACTTTTAAGTTCTAGAGCAGTAGACTAGCTTCGCATCCACTGGTAGGTCTTTAACTCTTGCCCTAAACGTAGTGATTTAACACTTAGACTGGTCAACTAGGCTCTTTCAAGCCCCCACTATATCGGTACTCCGATTAGTGGCGGGTAGTTGACGGTATCCTGTTGAATTTTGTAGGTTAAATTTTTAACTCTTTAACTCAAGACTCGGGGCAGGCACGGGGGCTGGGCCCCTACAACTCAAAACTTCTACAAAAAAAACCCCGCGCTTGCGCTGATAGGGGTTTTAAAGACCGATTACATATTTTTGCCATTCTTGGTGCATACCGCTCTTAACGTGTTTGATCACTTCAAAATAAAGACCGCTGTGAGGTTTCCGAGGTGGATACCTGAGTAACATCCCCGCTTCTTTCGGCGTGCGGCTACCTTTGTTAACATTGCAGCGCACGCACGCAGTAGCAAGGTTTTCCCAACTATCGCTACCTCCGCGCGATCGAGGAATCACATGATCCAGCGTTAAATCATCCCCGGTATAACCACAGTATTGACAAGAGTGCGCGTCCCGGTGCAAGATATTTCGGCGGGTCAGCGGAATATCCTTATAGGGAACTCGGACGTAATGCCGCAGTCGGATCACAGTTGGTAGCGGGAAATTTGGCGCAACAAATTTCCCGTTATGTTCTACCTGCTCTGCTTTCCCTTTCAGCAACAAAACTACAGCCCTTCGCCAATTGGTGATGTTAAGGGGTTCGTAGGAGGCGTTCAGCACCAGAACATTGCCCATTGTTGATTATTAAAGATCGTATTTTCACCGATGTTAACACAGGTTCCCATTTAGGGGGGCGAGGCAAAAAAGAGTAAGGCTCAACAAAAAAACAGTGAAAAACAGCAGCTTTACCGCCTCGCTGACCGCAGAAGCCACTGTAGCCCCATCTATTTTCTGCCGGAAAATCCGGCGGCTCGCATTTCTTCCTTGGTTTTGGTAAACATGAGGCCAGTGTCAGCGAGAGTGAATAAATTGCCGAATAAATTTGATTTTTTTGCCTAAATCCCTAATCTTCCCGGCAACAATCGATCGAACTTTTTAGAGTATGAGTAACCTTCGATCACAAGCCTGATTAATACCCATGAAATTTCGGCTCTTAAAGTCAGTTTTTAGCGCGTCAATAATGGCGATCGCCACTTTGATGCTAGCAAACAGTCCT
The DNA here is from genome assembly GCA_003483675.1 of Microcoleaceae cyanobacterium UBA11344. Lineage (GTDB taxonomy): Bacteria > Cyanobacteriota > Cyanobacteriia > Cyanobacteriales > Microcoleaceae > Microcoleus. The sequence goes on along the minus strand of DMYK01000302.1, from coordinate 401 downwards.
GCTTTTGCCCAAACAGCTTCATTTTTCTGCGGCGCTTCTGGTGGCTATCCAGCGACAATAGCGGACCAAGAAGGCAAAAATATTCCCGTAATTCTGTGGGTAGCTGACAACTATTTCACTGAATCGGGAGAAGACGCAATTACTCGGTGTACGCGAGTCTCAGGAATTCTCAACAATTCCAAAACGCCTGGAAACTGGGATAATATTATCACAGCAGGTGCATCTCGCACTGGGCAACCGATGATTTGTGCAGCTAATCCTCAAGACGGTTCCTGTAGATTATTATATCAAATACCGAGAGGGCAAAATCCAGAACAAGCCAGACAAGAACTTTTAAGAAGAATCAAAAATCCTAATTTAAGTGTTTCGCCTATCAAGGTAAATTAATTATTAGTTAGTGG
>DMYK01000300.1:2274-13174 GCA_003483675.1 Microcoleaceae cyanobacterium UBA11344 | reverse complement strand
GTACCCAAGCAATGACGAATAGTGTGAAGTAGAATATAATAAGCCAGAAATTAAGAATCGCCCAATGGTTTTTCACCCTGACTTTGACAATTCCAATGCCCAACAAACCGCAGCTAATCCACTTCTGAAGTACCTCCAACACCAATCCCCAGAGGTTCTAGCCCGCGTCGCCAAGTCCGTCAGCCCAGAAATCAAAGAAATTATCTCTCACAACGTTCAAGGACTTGTAGGTGTCTTGCCTTCAGACAATTTTAACGTCGAAATTACAACTGACCGCGAAAACTTAGCAGGTTTGCTGGCTTCAGCGATGATGACTGGCTATTTTCTCAGGCAAATGGAGCAGAGGATGCAGCTAGAAGAAAATTTGGCAAGCACCAGCTCGATTCAACCAAATTCTCCCAAAGAAAAGTGAAAAGATGAACTGGTTGGGAAAGTAGAAGGATGAAAATTTTTGCCAAACCAATCAAAAATCCGATTCATCCTTCATCCTCCACACCTGCAACTATCCACCAGTTGCACTCCCCGATATGGTCCAAGCGCCGGGACGCACTTTAACTTTCTGAACTTGACCCAGACGGTTAATTTCCACTTCGAGTTCTTTGCCGACAGCAGTGTTTTCCACAATTTCCTGCACGTCTCCTGGAGAGTTAACGGCAACACCGTCAACTTTTTGAATCACATCTCCCGCACGCAAGTCGGCTGTTTGAGCTGGGGAATTTTCAACGACTCGCGTCACGGCTACGCCTTGATCCTGGGCAATCTTACTATTAAGCTGTTTGTTGATTTCTGCCTTGGTGGTGGGATTCAAACTCACCATTTGAATGCCGAGATAGGGGTGTTCGGCTTTACCTTTGGCGAATAGCTGGTCGGAAACTCGTTTGGCGGTTTCGATCGGAATTGCAAACCCCAAGCCTTGAGCATCTGCACGAATGGCGGTATTGATGCCAATTACTTCGCCTTGGTCGTTCAGCAGCGGCCCGCCAGAATTGCCGGGGTTGATGGCGGCATCGGTTTGGATGAAGCGGACTCGTTTGTCGGGGATGCCTACTTGAGAGCTCGATCGACCTGTAGCGCTGATAATGCCCACAGTCACTGTATTGTCAAGACCCAAGGGATTGCCGATCGCGATCGCCCATTGTCCCGGTACAAGATTGTCCGATCGGCCCAAAGCCACTTGGGGCAAGTCCTTAGCATTAATCTTCACAACAGCGACATCCGTCAGAGGATCGACCCCCTGCACCTTACCCTCAAACTCTCGGCCGTCTTTGAGCGTCACTTTCACAGTATCCGTCCCGGACACAACGTGAGCATTAGTCATTATGCGGCCGTCAGGAGTGAGAATAAACCCCGAACCCGTACCCCGCTTAATTTTGTCTTCCGGTACCGGCAAATTATCCCCAAAAAACCTGCGAAACAAAGGATTTTTGAAAGCTTCCGGCACTTGAGAAGCCACCTTGGTCGTGGCGTCAATCCGCACCACAGCCGGGCCGACTTTTTCGGCTGCTTCGGCAATAAAATTAGGATTGCTGCGATCGACTGCGCGATTTTCTGGGACTTGAGGAGACACATCGAGCGGGATTTGCTGGCGCACCACGGGCAAAACCGACCTAGTTTCCAGACCGTTTGGGCTTTGCAGATAGCGATTTCCCAAGCATCCTAGGCCTCCCCCAATCGACAGCAAAGTCAGATAAAGTGTCAACTGCTTAAAAGATAAACTCATCTAATCACTCCCGCTAGATACCTCATCCCCGCAGACAAGTTCCGAATCAAGTATTTTTGTCTGGGCGACGGCAAGGAAGCGGGGCGGGGGTAACGCTTCCTCAAGAACATAGCCAAAAAAAATCTTTCTCTGATCTGCCGCTCTTTCTGTGGTCAGCGGATTACGGCGACTGTTGCCCGTCTGTCAGAGCCGATCGCCCATCCGATGGACCACTTGTACTATATCATCAGGCGATCGTCCCCAGCACCAAGAGTTTGCTCATCAAGTCGTCGCTTGGGCTGTTTCGCCCGGTTCTACTGAATACTTTTGTCTTAAGATCATGACTTTTCAGCGCTTATTTCCTCTAGTTTCTGCACTAATTTGCTTGGCCGCACCTGTTGGGAAAACGGTGGCAAATCCTGTAGCCGCCCCGGCAAATCTGCCGACGATCGCACCTTTAGAAGACCCCTCACCCGCCCGCGATTGCCCTCTGCCAGCGTTGGAGCGGTTGCGCCGTCATACCGCTGTCCAGGGCGAAACAGTAGAAAGCATAGCGCGGCAGTACAATGTGATTCCGGCGACGCTGATGGCGATGAATCCGATGTTGCGGAGAGGTCGAGTGTCTGTCGGCAGTACGATCGTCATTCCTCCCTACGATGGCAGACTCGTAGAAGTGCCTGCCGGCTCGAATTGGCAAAAACTGGCAGAAACTTACAAAGTGCGCGCAGACTTGCTATTTGAGGCAAATGGGTGCAAGCCGATCGGGCAAGTAGCGTTTATTCCTTCGGTAAATTGGTCGATCGAACCTGCGGTAAATCCCGATGCGACATCGGTGCAAGGCTTTCCGCTAGCGACACCGGCGGTGGAAGCTTTGCGTTATGGCTGGCAGACGCATCCGGTAAGTCGCGCCGTTTTTTTCCACAGCGGCATAGATTTCTTGGCTGCGGAGGGTACGCAGGTTTTGGCGGCTGGCGGGGGGACAGTCGCCTTTGCCGGGCCGCAAGGGGATTACGGCAATTTAGTAGTAGTGAACCACGAAGCGGGGAAGCAAACGCGCTACGCTCATTTGAAAAATATGGCGGTAAAAGTCGGTCAAAAAGTGCAGTCTGGAGAAGTTTTGGGCACTGTGGGGACGACGGGAAAACCGGATATTCCGCAACCTCATTTGCATTTTGAAGTTCGGTACAATACGGGTTTAGGTTGGGTTGCCGAAGACCCAAAAACTTATTTGCAAGTTACTGTTAAAAAGTAGAATTGGCGGTTGAAGAACAACTTCAACCGCTAATCCTTTAATATAGTCTCTTAAAAGCCCGTGACGAGATTTGAACTCGTGACTTCCTCCTTACCAAGGAGGTACTCTACCACTGAGTTACACGGGCATAAAAAATTAAGAATCTCAAATTAAAACAATTTTTAATTCTTAAATTTTAACTTTTTATTAAATTGTGGTGGGCCGGGCTAGATTTGAACTAGCGTAGGCGTAGCCAGCGGATTTACAGTCCGCCCCCATTAACCGCTCGGGCACCGACCCATTTGCACCCACAGTTAAACATACTAGCACCATACTCTTGGTTTGCAACAATATATTTGAAATTCTAATCAAAAGGCTGTTACCTATAATCTAATTAGTGGCAGATCGGGGAGATGGGGCCGCCATCGCCTGGGGAATTGGTAGCAACTAAGTAATCCCACCTAAAAAAACAGCATAGCCAGAGCCTCGACTTGTTTAAGAAGTCGGGGCTTTAAGGCGCGATCGCACCCTCTTTGATCAAATACTGAAAACATACAGGTTTAATTAGAGCGACCTCCTGAGCCTTGCGAAGGAGCAGTGACTCGCCTCATGAGCCTTGCGAAGGAGCAGCGATTTATGGCAATTTTCGGTGGTAAGTCAGATTAAGTCGTCTGTCATTAGTTAGTGGAGCGGGTTTTTCCAGTATGTCGGCGGGCACATAGATCAGTGAGATCAACCCGCCCTCACCGCAGTTTGTTAGCGAAAGTTAGCTTAAGGTGTAGGCTGATTGTAGTGCCCACCAGATCAGAAAGCCGATCCCGCCCGCAATCACGATCGCTGAAATGGCGATCGCGATGGGGCTGTCAGCTCCCTTGAACTTCATGATTCCGCGATTTAAGTCTGACATATCAGTGTTCCCCCAAATTCCAGTCTGATTGTAGCTCCGTTGTCGGCTGCTGGCGGTCAAAACTATGGCAATTACTGATTTAGTTAATAATCCGGCTCCGAAAATGTGAGATGGGTAGTGGCCCGATCGCCCCTGGGCTGAGTTTCTGAAAAAAAATTAGGAAAAAGACTTGACAAACTCGGATAGTTAAGGCATTATAGTTAAGACCGCAGGAAATGCGGGTGTGGCTCAGTGGTAGAGCGTCACCTTGCCAAGGTGAATGTCGCGCGTTCGAATCGCGTCACCCGCTTTTAAAGATTAAGTAATTTAGTTAATCTGACAAAGCCTAAAAAAATCTGTGCTATGTCGCCAACATTTGGTGATAATACCTCAGTTTATGGTAAAATTAATGACGGAACTTGCAACTCACTCTTCGACACTCTTCGGCAACATACTCTGCCGATCGAGCGAAGGCTCGGAACAGGCAGTTAAAGGCCTGATTCGGGGTTTAAAACAGTAGCCTAAAAATCTAGATTTACCGAGATTTTTTCAGATCTTGACGACTTTCACAACAATCGTGATAAACTTGAGAAACGCGCTACTTGGTGCGGGTTGTTAAAGCTTACTTGGTGTGAAAACCACGGAAACACTCTTGCTCAAACTAATCATCAAAAAACCAAATATTTTAAGTCCTCTGCTAAATCAAGGCAGTCTCTAACTGGGAAGATCAGGCCAACCTGAGCAATCGGGAAGCTTAGAGCATCTGATCAGGGCTAAACATAAACCGCTAAGTTTGACCTACAGATTTCTGTAGATTTTTAGAAGCGGCGAGTTGACAAGTTCGATCGAACGGATATCTTAAAGATTATTTTTGTAAAAACGCTTTTGTTATCTGATTGCCCGTGCCATCTCAAAAAGCTCCAAAGATCGACTTAAACGGTGATTACCCCTGCCCTTGCCGACGCCGGGGTCGCCTCGTACCGATCGTACTGACAGAAGCCTTTGGCTGCAATCGCTGTCAGCAAATATTTGTATTGGACGAAAGCGGGCAGGTCATCGAGCAACTATCCACAAACTATCCTTACAAGCAGGCTTGGCGGTGGACAGGTCAACAGTGGAACAGAGCGAATCGAGGTTGGAGGGCGGACTATTTGCCCTTGACTCTCGGCATGATTTTGGTGCCGCTAATGATTTGGTTGCCGCTGGCACTGCTCTCACCAGGCCCGAATATTATTCTGTGGGCACTGCTCGCCTTGCTGCTAGCAATGCTGCCGGCTCTGATGGTATGGCTAGCTTACAGGCGTTAGCTAAATGATGATAATTGACGATTCTAGCCTTGACTCGGATTCTGCAAATGTCGCCCGCCGCGCAAATCTTGCTTCTTTGGAGCTGGCGGGGAAAAAGAGTACGGATCGCGCTGCTGCTTTGCAGGCGATGGCTCTGGCGCTGAAACGCCGACAAAATGAAATTTTAGAAGCAAATACTCTGGATCTAGAAGCCAGTCGGGATATGGCGATTCCCGAATTGATTGTGGATTGGCTAAAGCTGACGCCCGAAAGGATCAAGACAACGGTGCAAATTCTTCAGCGATTGGGAGAAATGCCAGATCCGATCGGCAGGGTGATTAATGCTTCTTATCAGGTCGATCGGTGTCAAGTATATAGTCAGTCGCTACCCCTGGGGGCGATCGCCCTAATTTACGAGGCGTTTCCCGAGTTGGGGGCGATCGCGGCGGGTTTGTGCCTCAAAAGTGCTAACAGCTTGATTCTCAAAGGCGGTAGCGAAAGCTGGCAAACTAATGCAGTAATCGGGGAAGCTTTGTCGTCGGCGATCGATGAGGTTGGTTTGCCGTCAGGATGTTTGCAGGTACTGCCGCCCGATCGAGGCGCTTCGATCCGGGATTTAGTCACTCAAGACGAATATCTCAATTTAATTATTCCCTACGGCAGGCCGAGTTTGGTGCAGCAGGTGGTGCGACAGTGTACAGTACCGGTGTTGCGATCGGCAATGGGAAATTGTTACCTTTATTGGTCGCCTACTGGTAGTTTGGAGATGGCGAGGTGGATGATTTTGGACAGCCATCAAAGCGTGCCAGATCCGGTGAATGCGATCGAGAAAGTGCTGATCGATCGCAACCAAAAGCCTTCTTCCTTAGTTAGGCTGTGGAACAGTTTAAAAGAAAAAGGCTTTCAAATTAGGGGAGACGCCGAGCTCGTCGCAGATTTTCCCGAATTGCAGTTAGCTGAAACCTCTGAGTGGACTCAACCGTATTTGAACAAAACCATAGCATTTAAAGTTGTCGATAGTCTAGGGATGGCGATCGGCTGGATCAATCGCTACAGCAGCGGCCACGCTGACAGCATCGCCACAGAATCTTACCTAGAAAGTCGCCAATTTGCTCTGGATGTCAACAGTGCCTCTACTTTTATTAATGCCTCCCCTCGGTTTTGGCGCTATCAAAATCGGGGAGATGCGATCTTTTTGGGAATGTCTAATCAAAAAGGTTATCGTCGAGGATTAATTGGTTTAGATACGTTGACTACAATTAAAGAAATTGTTCAGGGAAACGGACTTTTTTAATTGGGAATCGGGAATGGGAAATTGGGAATTGGGAATGGGAAATTGGGAATGGGAAATTGGGAATGGGAAATTGGGAATGGGAAATTGGGAATGGGAAATTGGGAATGGGAAATTGGTGATTAAACCCAAGTGAAAACTGCGATCGCATGAGCGATGCGTCAGCCTTTAATAGTTGTTTACAAAATTCTCTTGATCGGATATAGTAAGATCTTTATACAACTGTCTGAAACATGAACAAAAAACTTAAACTCGCATTACTTGCCAGTCCCAGCATATTCAGTTCAATACTACTGAGTGTCCATACTGCCAAAGCTGCTGAGATGTCCCAACCAAACCTCAGCAACCCTGCACCGGCGGTACGGCAGGTTTGTTCCCATTTGCGCTGCGTGCGCTCCAATGGGGCAGGATTCACCAAAGTAAAAGAAACTGTTCAAGTAGCCTATACACAGCCAACTTTGGAATTTCCGATGACTGAAGAAGAAAGTGATGCTGCTGTTGCTGCGTTTGGGTGCGATTGTCCCACCTGTGTAAATTCTCTGCGCCAGCTTCGAGGCCAAGCTCCTTATCAATAATCAGGCAGCTTTGACGCTATTACTGATAGATGGTGAGATTTTTCCCAGAATTAAATTAGTCATTATTAGTGATTTGTCAAGCATCAACAAGGAAATCAGCACTACTAACTAATGACTAATTGATCCGAAATATTAAACTCGTTCAAAATCGGATCTGATTAAAATTAGCAATTTTAAGTGACACTAGAATACTCTGAGCGACAACATGAAATCCGAAAAAACACTCTCTACTCTAGACGAGACTGCCACGCCGACTTTAGGCGAAGAAACGCTAATTCACCAATCGGTATACGCTAAGAAATTGCGTCCACTTCTGCCATCAGAAGCCTTTAAACCAGATTCTAGTAAGTTGGTTATACTGTTCATTAATATGGCCATTTTGCTACTGGGTTGGGGGATTGCGGCTAATCTCGATCGATGGCCTGTCTATCTTTTATGGCTTTATTTACCTCTAGCCGTGATCATGGGCAATAGTATCATAGTTTTGCTATTTAGCTCCCACGACCTGATGCACGGTAGCGTTCTGAAAAAGTCGCGACTGACTTATCCGATCGCCTTTTTGGGATTAAGTATGCTGTTTATGCCACCTACTCAGTGGAAATCCCTGCACAACCTCGTACACCACAATAACACAAATTCCCTAGCAGATCCCGATCGCAATTACCTGTACCAGCAGCCAGATACCTGGGGAAAATGGATTCAAAATCTGTTTGTACCGTCGGTTGAAGTCAATCCGCTGTGGTTAATTGTAGGCATGGCTGGATCGTGGTTTGTACACAATTTCCGCAACGTATCCTCGGTGTTGTTATTCAATGATAAATCTGTTGATTACGTGCCGGCTGCCTTTACAGTTAGTCCTAAAGATAGATTGACGATCGCCTTTGAGTGTTTGGGAATTTTAGGAATTCATCTGAGCATCTTATTCTACCTAGAATTTAATCCAATCAAAGTTGCTCTGGCCTACTTTTTGCCGATCGCACTTGGTCATGCGGGCGCAATGTTTTACATCTACACCAATCACATGGGTTGCCGGATGACCAGCATTAATGACCCGCTGATTAATAGTATGTCATTGCGGGTTCCTAAAATATTTGACCTGCTGCACTTGAATTTTTCTTACCACACAGAGCATCATATTTTCCCCAGCATCAACTCAGACTATTATCCGATGGTGCAAGAGTTGTTAAAAATTCATTATCCCGGACGCATGAATTTAATAGATGCTGGAGAAGCTTGGCGGTTGCTGATGGAAACACCGCGGCATTATAAAGATGAAGTTACCTTTACTGATTCCTCTGGTACAATGTCCGTGAATTGCCCTTTTCTTCAAAAATAGATGCACAAGTTCTAGTTTAAGTAAGGTGCGTGACAGCCATTAATTACCTCACTGCGGCTCAAAGATTTCGGCTCTCCTGGATTTGTGGTGGAAACGGTAGTGTGAGCGTCTCGCTCAGGCGGGTTGCTTGTGGTCACGCACCCTACCTTTAAGTTTAACAGTCCTGGACGCACACTCGATATTTCCCAGGACTTACGCTATTAGACTCAAGAAAGCGGGTTTTTGACCAACCGTGCGTCCAGGACTATTTCGGGTGCTTAGGTTGCACCTTACCCCTAGCAATAGCGGAGCGAAGCATTTTTTGCAGGACAGTTTAAGTAGGGTCTGTAACAGCCAATAATTACCTTGCAGCAGCTCGAATTTTTAGGTGGAGCTACTTAAGTAGCGTTACAATTATCAATAAAACTTTCAATAATTCAAGAAAACATAAATTTTTTTATTGGTTATTTACAGTAGAAAATATTTTGATAAGTGACTACTTAATGGGTTGTAAAAAAATATTACGAGTTCGATTTATTGATAAAACGAGTGTAGCATTTAAATATAAATACTTATTTGTTTGTGCGATATTATGCTGGAATTACAGACTTTCTTTAATCCCAATTTTTACAGCGCAATTATTGGGAATACAAACCTTTTCTCTGGCAACAGCCAATATTAGGAGGCAAAATTATGTTGGGCTTTCAAGATTTTACCACAAACAGTTACCCTTCTGCGGGGTTAGATTATAACCCTTTAATGACAACTGGTTTGCTATCTGACCTTTATTCGCCATATAGTTACGGGACAATCGCGGGTGCAATTCCTGCCTCGAATGCAAACAATGCAAACACCTATCTCGATGAGGTGTATAGTCTTTTGTCTGAGGCTTGGGGGATTTTGCCGGGGGCAGGCACCAGTGTAACTGCGCCTGCTGGCAACTTTCCTAGCCCGAATACTCCAACTGCCGGCAACGTTGGGGTAGGGCATCAAACTGGCAATTCAGAGGTAGACAGTTTTCTGAATCAAATCGATGGGTTTGTTGCCGATACCAGAAGCTGGCTGGGTTCGCTTCCTAGAGATCCTTTAACAGGTATGCTTACGAATTCACAATCGACGCTACCCCATGTTTCTACGATCGTGAATCCCAACACGACTGATGCCCAACTGAACCCGATCGATCGCCAGAATCAATATACGGCACAGATTGAGAGAAATCGAGCAAAGTTGGAAGAAATGAAAAACAGCATCAACAAAGGGGACCAACGTTTGAATAAATATAGGTTAGAGCCATACAACACATTCAATAATGGCCCCGTATATGGTCCCGATTGGCAATGGATTGGATACCAAAGCGGAAACAATGTTTCTCTAGTCTAGTTGCGCTAAAGAAACCGGGTTTTTAACGGAGATTGAGGGTTTTAGGCCAATATTTTGGCTAAAAAACCCGGTTTCTAGACACCGTGCGTAAATCCTAGTAGGGTTTAAGTAAGGTGCGTGACAGCCAATAATTACTTCGCGGTGGCTCGAAGATTTATTGCTGTCATGCACCCTACCTTGAAGTGTTCTGCGTAAGTTATCCAACTAGATGCTGATGCTATAGCGATTAGGCATGAACCATTAAATATTGGCCGTTGCCGTTATATTCGCCGTCACAACTCGCGAAATTAGCAACAAACCAAATCAAATAAAACCGCCAGATTCGGCGAAATTTGGCATAGTCAATGCCGTAGTCTAAATCTTTGACTGTCGCCTGAGAATCGTCAAAGTTTTGCAGCCAGGTAGCAATGGTTTTTGAGTAATTGGAGCCATTGAGATACCATTTTTCAATGGTTTTGAGGTCTTTATTGTAGCTGGGAACTGCATCGTATTTCCAGAAACGGCCGTGGGGGAAAATGTATTTGTGGGTGAAAACGCTGGATATATTGTTGGGAGTGCGAACTGTGATGATGTGAATGAAAACTCGGCCTTGATCCTTCAAGAAAGAGGCGAGCTTTTGGAAAGCTTTTGTTAAATTACCTACATGACAAAAAACTCCGATCGACAAAATCTTATCAAATTTAGTCTCAAATTGGGCGTCGTTCAAATCTCCTTCATATAGAGTAAATCGACCTGAACTAAGGTAGCTTTCAGGATCTTGCATCTTGTGACGCATATACTCGCATTGGTAGTGGCTCAAGTTAATTCCCGTAAACTTGACATTGGGGAATTTGGCAAGAATGTAATTTGCCACGCAGCCCCAACCACATCCAAAGTCTAAAATATTGTCGCCATCCTGAATCTCTAGCTTATCAATCACATCATCAATCATTTGTATCTGCGATTGTTCGAGGTTTGTGGCTCCTTTTTCCCACAATCCCATGCTGTATTTAGGATAAATGAGTTTTCCATCGCCTAACATCGGATTCAGCATAGCTTGAGGTAAGTCGTACTGAATTTTCATTAAATCCCGCGGCCCTTCGGCGGTATGATCTGTTTCTGTTAGTACCCATTCCTAGGGTGCAAGCAGAGAGGGAAAATACTTGAAAAAGACGGGCATACAGGTATCAAAAAGCGATCGCAATACTGAATCTGGGACTTCTAATCCGTTGATGTAAGACTCTGCTGCTGCCATTTG
>DMYK01000300.1:1993-2199 GCA_003483675.1 Microcoleaceae cyanobacterium UBA11344 | reverse complement strand
TAGGGCTGTTGATGAACTCATGTTTATACAGGTTTTAGTATGTTGTCAAAGATGCTGCTATTCTATCCCAAGAAAATCCACGGGTTTTTAGAGGGACAAAAAGCTGAAACTCTTGCTAAGCAAGGTTTACACCGCACAACATTGCCTAACCATTAAGAATAATGTCATGTTCTCAATAAAAGTACAGATTTGGGCGAGATTGCTCG
>DMYK01000300.1:0-1899 GCA_003483675.1 Microcoleaceae cyanobacterium UBA11344 | reverse complement strand
TCTGCGGCGGTAGCGCGCGGTGGCTGAGCACAAAATTAAGGCTCTTCTGAGTCGATCGATGATTTCCCTGACTAGGAACATCAGGCTTTGAAAGTGCTAGAAAATATAGCGATCGCCCTTGACAATTAAACCGCAGATATCCGCGTTAATCCGCGTGCATCTGCGGTTAAAAAAAACCCCAAATCTTAAGCCATAACCATCCCCCCATCCACATTAAAAACCTGCCCCGTTATATAAGCCGCCGCCGCATCCGCCGCCAAAAACTTCACCATCCCCGCAACTTCCTCCGGTTCCCCATATCTCCCCAGGGGAATATACTTCAAAATCTCATCAGATTTGACATCCTTAGTCATATCTGTAGTGATAAAACCCGGTGCAACCGCATTAACAGTAATGCCGCGACTAGACAATTCCTTCGCGACAGTTTTCGTAAAACCAATTACCCCAGCTTTCGCCGCACTGTAATTAGCTTGTCCGGGATTTCCCATTTGTCCAGCCACCGAAGCAATATTAATAATTCGGCCTCTTCGCTGTTTTAACATGATTTTACTCACAGCTTTTGCACAGAGAAATACACCAGTGAGATTCAAATCAATCACAGCTTGCCAATCTTCCAACTTCATCCGCAGCAGCAAAGTATCGCGAGTAATGCCGGCATTGTTCACCAAAATGTCAATCCGTCCCCATTTTTCCATGACTTTACTGGTGAGTAAATCTACTTGGTCAGTTTTTGAGACATCTGCTGCAAGGGCCATAGCTTCGCCACCAGCAGCGACTATTTCTGCTACCACTGCATCAGCAGCAGCACTGGAACTGGCATAGTTTACGGCGACTTTAGCACCCTCTATGGCTAGCGCTAAAGCAACAGCCCGGCCGATTCCCCGCGATGCACCGGTCACGACAGCAACTTGACCCCGCAACCTCTGAAATGTTTCTGGCAATAATTCCATAATTGTATCCTTGTAATCTACGCTCAGAATTTTGCACTAAAATCGAGCCAGAACCCAAAAAATTATTTTGTCTTATGGCAGTTCAAAAACAGTTCAGCAGTTTTGAGGAGTTACTATCGAGCTCCGACTTGCCGGTGTTGGTAGATTTTTTTGCTACTTGGTGCGGGCCTTGTCAGATGATGGTGCCGATTTTGGAGCAAGTCAGCGGTCAAACGAAGGATAAGCTGATGGTGGTCAAGATTGACACGGATAAGTACGAACAGTTGGCTTCACAGTATCGCATTCATGCTTTGCCGACTTTGGTGTTGTTCAAAAATGGCGCTGAGGTCGATCGCATTGAGGGAGTGGTGCAAGCGGCGCAATTGATCGATCGACTGCAACCTTTCTTGTAACACGAGCCAATTATCTCACACCTAGGGTACGTCAGCCAATATCTGATTAATTATGAATAAGATCATCCTAGTTGACGCACCCTAGTTATGAATACTCCCAGCCACGCTATTATCAATCTGGCAATTCTCGGCAAACCGCAACTGCCACCAGCTAATCTAATTATTGCGATCGGCGGAATCTTGCCCGATATCCCAATATTTTTATTTTACTTTTGGGCGAAATACATGGCTCGTATGCCGGAAGCTAAAATCTGGTCAAAAGCATATTATGAGCCTTTTGTCCAGAATATCGTGGCTCTATTTCATTCTATCCCCTCGCGGCGATCGAAAAAGCTAATTGCTGATTACTTTGGCTGGGAAAGCGTGCAAATTCTGTTTTTGAGCATGATTCTGCACTCTCTAGGAGATTTGCCGGTGCATAATGATGATGCTCACAGGCACTTTTTTCCGTTCAGCAATTACCGTTTTATCAGTCCGTTTTCTTATTGGGATAGGAAGCATTACGGGTCAATTGTTTCTGTGGTGGAAATGTTGTTAGTGTTGCTGTCAACTTTCCG
>DMYK01000252.1:3103-6229 GCA_003483675.1 Microcoleaceae cyanobacterium UBA11344 | reverse complement strand
TCTCGGCCGTAACCAGTGCTACCACCATAATTCACATCAAGGACAGCAAAACCTCGACTTGTCCAGTATTGAATCTTTAAATTCATGCTGCTAGAAGTAGCAGCAGTGGGGCCGCCATGACTTTTGACCACAAGNNGGCGGTTTTTCAGTTGCAGGGGCTGCGAAGTCTTGGTTTTGCGGTGGATAGAAGAAACCGAAAGCCGTTAAACCCTTTTCTGTCGGAAATGCGATCGGCACCGGCACAGAAAGATAGCCTGTGTCAATGGTTAAATTACTCGATCGGCGCAATACTTCTAGTTGACTTGTGACTAAATTTAGTTGTACAATAGAAGTAGATTCTGTCGGCGAAGCTCCCAGAAAAACAGCTATTTTTCCTCTCGCTTTTACAGACGAAATATCAGTGTAAGGAGTTTCAATTGTTGTTAACTGCTTTGTTTCTAAATCGATCCGGGCTAGATGCCAATTCCCTTGCTGAGTGTAAGTGCAAATAATTTCGCTCGCCGAAACAGCATAGGTTGACATTCCAAAAACCCACTGAGGAAGGCCGAATTCTGCGGCCATTTCGCACAGAGGTTCGATCCCCCCTGCGCCCCTGAGCAAAGGGGTTTCTATGTCATTTTCTCCCGCCCAGGGGGGTTCTATGTCTTTTTCTCCCCTTACCAAGGGGGGATTGAGGGGGGTTCGATAGAGATTCCACCAGTTAGACTTGTCAGAAACAAAATACAACACTCCATCCGGCGACCATTCCGGTTGAAAAATCGACTCTTCTAAGCCACCAGCAACTAACTGTTTTTCCTCTAAATCACCGTCAGGATTAATTTCTGCTACCCACAATTCTGTCCCATCCCAAGGCATATTTGGGTGATTCCAACTAATCCAGCACAGTTGAGAACCTTCGGGATTCAAACGCGGGGAAGCATAAAAATCATTCCCCTGAGTTAAGATATGAATATCTTCACCATTGTCTAAATTAATGCTAACAATGGTATTGACAGCTTCACCCTCGCCTGTATGATCTTCCCGCACGCAAATCAGGCGATTTCTTTGCTTGTCAACAATCCCATCTGCATAGCGAAAATTAACTATGGGCGTGAGAGGTTCGGGTTGAGAATCTAAGGTTTGACGATAAATCCGCCCGTCGGCAAAATTGGAAAAATAGACAGTGCCGCTAGCAACTGCAAATGCACCACTTCCGTATTCATGGACGCGATTGCGAACATTAAAAGGTTGCGGTGTTACATCATTTATTTTACCATCAGGAGTGCGTCGGACAATCACACTTCTTCCTGCTTCTGAAGGTCGTCCTTCTATCCAGTAGATATCCTCGCCGTCAATGGCAATTTGTCCGATTCCTACTGTTCCAGAAACAATTAAGTCTGAGGAAATAGGGGATTTCCAAGAGCCGTAAGGTGATACTGTTGTCATATAGAATACTCAATGATTTGTGAATGAGGCTTTTTTTAACGAACCGCGAAGGCGCGAAGGACACGAAGGAATATAAGAAGGAGAGGGGTTTCTAGAGGATTTGGGCTTGTTATAGTTGGGACAGTTGTGTTTGTCCGAATAAATAAATGTATATTTGTAGTTTACAGTAATTTACTCTCAAGGCGATCGCCATGTCGAAAAAATTTGTACTTATGGATCATGATGGTGCGGTAGATGATTATCTGTCCGTCGTTTTGCTGATGAGTATGCAGGAAGTTGAAACTCTGGGAGTAATTGTAACTCCTGCTGACTGTTATATTCAACCTGCGGTGAGTGCTACTCGGAAAATTCTCGATTTGATGGGATGTTCTGATGTGCCGGTGGCGGCGAGTACGGTGTGTGGACTTAATCCGTTTCCGGTGTTGTTTCGGCGAGATTCTTTTGCAGTCGATCGACTTCCTATTTTAAATGAAAAAGGAACTATTGACACGCCGTTAATATCTGAACCTGGACAAAATTTTATGGTGCGAGTTTTGCAAGCGGCACCAGAACCTGTTACATTAATAGTAACTGGGCCTTTAACAACAGTAGCGCAAGCTTTGGATATCGCGCCGGAAATTGAGAGCAAAATTCAGGAAATTGTGTGGATGGGAGGTGCGCTGAATGTTCCTGGTAATGTTAGCAAAGATCTGGAACCGGGACAAGATATGTCGGCGGAATGGAATGCTTATTGGGACCCGGAAAGCGATCGCCAGAATTTGGCAAACTCAAATTTCGATTGTCCTCTGTCCTTTAGATATCACCAATAACGTACCGCTGACTGTCGAATTTTCCAATCTCTTAGCCAGACAGCGCAAATATCCAATTTCTGACTTAGCCGGACAGTGTTACGCCTTAGCTATTTCTCAAGATTACTATTTTTGGGATATTTTAGCAACCGCTTATTTAGCGCATCCAGAATTTTATCTATTGCGAGAATGGGAAACCGCAATTGTTACTGAAGGAGTTAGTCAAGGCCGCACAAAAGTTCAAGCAGGAGGCCGCAAAATTCAAGCAATGGATCGAGTAGATACGGACAAGTTTTATAATTACATCTTACAACAGTGCGTTGAAAACAACCCGAAAACAACAAAACACCGAGAACCCCAACTTCTTTAGTAGTCCTGGAAGCAGCAACTGGTTTTTTTACATAAATACTGCATTCCTGCCTTTAATACTGGTAAACAACCCGGTTTATTCGTATTTATGCGTCCAGCACTATTTAAGAAGTTGGGTATCTCACAGACATTACTTTTTACAATTCTAAAAATGCTGTCACTTTTATCAATTATACCCTTAGCCCAAATCCTCCCAGCAATTCAAGAAATTGTCCAAATCCAAGAAGTGCGGCCTTGACCGGCACAGTTAGACAACATACCAGTATTTAATAGTAACAGCCCGGAATTAGTGCGGGAAGAAGGAATTTTGCTTTCGACTCTTCCGCCGAATGGTAAAAGATTTCCAACAGCACATTTAAACTTTCCTTTTCAAGGGCGTTTCGATCTATTTGCACCTCATGCTAAAGCCGCTGCGCCGGAAAATTTGCGGACTTTATATCAAGGAGTTATGGTTTACAATCCGGGCGATCGACCTGTAAAATTAGATCTACAAGCGGCTTGTCAAACCAGTCAGAATCAAGCTGTAACTGTAGGGATTCAAACC
>DMYK01000252.1:0-3005 GCA_003483675.1 Microcoleaceae cyanobacterium UBA11344 | reverse complement strand
TTAGAGATGAAAGCAGGAGAAAAGCGACTTGTAGAAGTAGATTTTATTGAGCCGCCAGATGCGTCGCCACCACAGGTTTTAACGGTGAAAACAAATGAAAGTTAAACACTCTTAATCGATCGGGAAAGGCGGAGACAACTTGGTGTAGTTTAACATTAAAATTGGATAATCGGGTCAGCTAAAAGTATGAGTTTAATCTCAAATCAACATCTCCAGAAAATCAAGTCAATGGCTGGCATCCAGCCTCCCCCACAAGAGTTTTTGGATAGGTCTAATAGACTGGTTTTAATCTGTTATTTTAACATACAATACTAATTCTAAAGATGCGATCGGCTCTCAACTCAACACTCCCTCAAACCATGTCCAAGCAAAAAAAGACTACCACCAAAAATTACACTGAAATCAACCTCAGCGACCCCCAATACTACTTCAACCGAGAACTGAGTTGGCTGGAGTTCAACAACCGCGTGCTGCACGAAGCTCTCGACCCCCGGACTCCGCTGCTAGAAAGGCTGAAGTTTCTGGCTATTTTCAGCTCCAACCTAGACGAATATTTCATGGTGCGGGTGGCTGCCCTCAAACAGCAGGTAGAAGCACAAGTCAGCAAATTGACATCAGACGGCAGTACACCTCAACAACAGCTAGATGCCATTAGCAAGCGCCTGTTGCCGATGGTTTCTCAGCAGCACTCCTATTTTGAGCAAACCCTGCGACCGAAATTAGCGACAAGCGGCATCTACATTCTCGACTACATTGACCTGAATCAAGAACAGCGCAATTACTTGCACCGCTATTTTCAAGAACAAGTATTTCCGGTACTCACTCCCCTAGCAGTTGACCCCAGCCACCCTTTCCCCTACCTTTCTAATCTCAGTCTCAATTTAGCAGTGGTGGTGAGAGACCCGGACAGCCAGGAAGAATTGTTTGCTCGCGTCAAAGTACCGGAAGTGCTGCCGAGGTTTTTGTCGCTACCGGGGGATTTGCAGTGGCCGCAGAAAGGTAAGTCTCCTGTTTGGACTGGGGTTCCTCTAGAACAGGTGATTGCTCACAATTTGGAGGCCCTGTTTCCGGGGATGGACATTCAGGAATATCATCCGTTCCGTATTACTCGCAATGCAGATTTGACGGTGGAGGAGGATGAGGCAGAGGATTTGCTGTTGGCTATAGAACAGGAACTCCGCAAACGCCGCTTTGGTGGTTCTGCGGTGCGGATGGAAGTCCAAGCTATTATGCCCCGTGGCCTGCGAGAAATGCTGGTGGAGGAGTTGGCGCTTTGCGAGCAAGATGTTTATGTGGTGGAAGGGTTACTTGGTCTCAAGGATTTAATGTCTTTTGTCGGACTGCCGGTGCCGGAATTGAAAGACCCTGTGTGGACGCCTGTAGTGCCGCCACGCTTGCGGATCTCAGACCGAAAGGATTTAGATGAATCGATGTCGCATTCTGACGATGGTGAGGATATTTTTACGGTGATCCGCCGGGGGGATTTGATGCTACATCACCCTTATCACTCGTTTCGGGCGACGGTGCAGCGGTTTATTACTGAGGCGGCGCACGATCGCTCCGTGTTAGCGATTAAGATGACTTTATACCGCACTTCTGGTGATTCGCCGATCGTCAACGCTTTAATTGAAGCGGCGCAAAATGGCAAACAGGTAGCCGTTTTAGTAGAACTCAAGGCGAGGTTCGACGAGGAAAATAATATTGGCTGGGCTCGGAAGTTGGAACAAGCCGGCGTTCATGTAGTTTATGGTTTGGTGGGGCTGAAGACACACACTAAAATAGTGATGGTTGTGCGCCGGGAGGATGGGTGCATCCGTCGCTACGTCCACATTGGTACTGGCAATTACAATCCGAAAACAGCGGGACTTTATACGGATTTAGGTTTATTAAGTTGCCGGGAAAATTTGGGTTCAGATTTGACCGATTTGTTTAATTATTTGACTGGTTATTCGCGACAGGTGTCTTATCGAAACTTATTGGTGGCACCGGTCAATATGCGCGATCGATTTTTGGCCCTGATCCGTCGCGAAACTGAATTCTGCCGCTTGCAGACTGACAGTGGCAGCGGTAGCTGTGGCCGCATTGTCGCTAAAATGAATGCTTTAGTTGACCCTCAAATCATTGTTGCTTTGTACGAAGCTTCGCAAGCGGGGGTGAAAATTGATTTGATTATCCGGGGGATTTGCTGTTTGCGTCCCGGCGTTGAGGGCGTTAGCGAAAATATCAAAGTGATCAGTATTATCGGCCGCTTTTTGGAGCACTCTCGGATGTTTTATTTTTTCAACAGTGGGGATGAGGAGGTTTATATTGGTTCTGCCGACTGGATGCAGCGCAACCTCACCAGGCGAGTTGAGGCGATTGCGCGGGTGGAAGACCCAACAATTGCTAAGGAAATGCAAGAAATTTTGGGTGTGATGCTGGCGGATAACCGCCAAGCTTGGGACTTGCAGTCTGGGGGTCACTATTCTCAACGGCGGCCGCCTGTTAATTGCCCGGAAGTGAGTTCTCAGCAAATTTTAATGGATATGGCTCTTTAGTCATTAGTCATTGGTTATTAGTTATTGGTTATTGGTTATTGGTATTGGTTATTGACTACCAGTTAGCAATTCCCAATTAGCAATTACATCATGTCCGGTTAATCAGTTATTATTTGAGTGCGAGCATCTCGCTCGCGAGCGGGACGCTCGCACTTGATATTACCAATTACCAATTACCAATTACCAAGGCCCCATGCCCCATGCCCGATTCCCATTAATTAGAAAAAGTGCGCTTGAATTCTTCTAAAAGGTCGTCAATTTCTTCGATCGCCTGATTTACGTCTATTCTGAGAGTGCCCAAATCCGTTCTGTCTAACAGTCGCACTAGGGATTCGCGCTTGCTCTCGATCTCTGCTACGCGCTCTCTGATTGTCTGTGCATCCATTTTCTCTCTCCTTTGCTACTCTTAACAAAAATTTCTTCGATAACATATACTTTTGTGACCACCAACTGCAACAATTTTTAGCA
>DMYK01000006.1:3142-6993 GCA_003483675.1 Microcoleaceae cyanobacterium UBA11344 | reverse complement strand
GGGCGTTGGGGATGCCGATCGCCCGCTCGAACATAATACACAGAATGGCCCCGCCACTGCCAGTAAGTGCCTGGCATGGGGGCTGCGGTGATGGCTGGGGTTGTTTGCATAATGTAAAGAATTAATTATTTATATTAATTATTGTATCGCGCTGTTGCGATGACCGAAAGGAGAGGGTGCCGTGGGTGCCGGGGGAGAATTTTGATGCAGCCGTCGAACAACGGACAACGGACAACGAACAACGGACAACGGACAACGGACTATCAATTTGTCAAGAGACGATGACTATCCCACCAATTTGGGCCCAAACAGAAGTCGGATTGCGCCATACACCAGGGCATGATGTTTGTGTTTTTTTGGCGGGGAGCGTGAATTCTGGGCCCGGAGGCGATCTTTGGCGGGCGAGGGATGTTCCCGCGATGCGATCGGTAAAGGGATCGACTCTTTTATATATAGTTCCTAGCCGTTTGAGGTGGGGATCGTTTAGTAGTCGGGCTGTTGAGCGATCGCAGATGGGCCCTAGAGCTTTGGGTTCTGCCAAAAATAGACACAAAAATTTTGCCCCGGGCGGTGGTTATAAGTAAAATTACTGATGGTGGCCGGGGCGATCTTTCAGAGAGTCGCAGAATATTTTGTGAGGTTATTTGCTGTTCTTAACTGCTTTAATACTCTAAAATAGAAGTAGAGCAGCGCCGCTCAATTAATTAGCATTTTGAATACTAGGGGAGCCAACTATGCAGGGTGTGAAAATTATCCACCTGAAAGTTAGGGAGTTTTCTGAGTGATTGCTATTTCAGCCCGTCCGGTCGGACGCAATTGGATTACGATTAGTTTCGCATCTACTCTATATCTTTGTCCTATTTTGGATCTGCTCCTAGCAGAGGTTCCGGCTCATTGGCAAGCGGAATTACGGTTAGGACTTCAAGAGGCTTTGGTAAATGCTGCTAAACACGGAAATAAGCTAGACCCCAATAAAACTGTTGGAGTCCGTTTTTCGATTGTACAAAATCAATATTGGTGGGTGATATCAGACGAAGGTTCTGGCTTTGATGCCCCTTGTTGTTGCAACTTGGATGCCGATAATTACGACAGTCATGTTGCAGATCACTCTGAACTCCCCCACGTTGAAAATGAATGTGGCAGGGGGTTGTTTATTCTTTACCAGATATTTGATCGGGTTGAGTGGAATTCTCAGGGTACAGAGTTAAGGGTATGCAAAGAAATTCCCAGTCGATATCAATTGCCTCGCTTGCGCTAAAACTACTATTATTTGGCAGAATTTTCAATCTGAGACAGAGCCTGGAATTTTTCGTTTCCCTGCTCAACCGGGCAATGATCGTTTGCAAGCTCTGTCTATAGATGGTCGATCGTACTACCAAATGTGAGTTTTGAGTGAGAAAGATCTAAACTTTTTTTTACTTACCATCGCGCCACANNAGCGACGCGATGGTTTAAGTTTTGAGGTAGTTCTTGAATTATTAATCAACAAACAACTGCTCAGATTTTTAATTCAAAACTCAAAACTATTTGCCTTGTCCGTGGGTGGGGCAAGGAGGAGCAGAGATCGATCGATCTAGCCATCCTGCGGCTTGATTCAAGCGAGGGAGAGCTTCTTCTGGCTGATTTTTGAGCAAAAAGACCAAAGCAGCTCCAGCTTGCTCACAGGCGCGAGCAGAACGGTTAGTCTTGAGGCGGTGCCAATCTTTTTCGGAAATGGCGAGGCGGGCGGCTAGAGCTTGGGCTAGTTCTACTGTGCTAAGCTCGTTGAGGTTGACAGTTTTAGGCGTTTGTGTAGTTTCAAGCATAATTGGTAATTATAGCGATTTGGCTACAGTTCCTTAATTTAGAAAATATACTGCACATGATAACAACTAAATTGTAAATTGGCTTTTTTAATTATTGTCAAGTTTACGGATCAAAATGCCTCAACAGCCGTCAGAGTTAAATCCAGAGACACCGGGAGATGAAAGTGAATTTGCTCAAGCGCTGGAAACTGTGGAGCGATCGCTCGCGGCAGTCAAAGAACGGTACACTCAAATTCAGGTCGATCGCCAGCGCCAAGCCGAACTCGGTAATCTACGGGAAGATGTCCGCAAATCAGTGCGCCAAAATCCCCTACCTGAACTTAAAAAAGAATTGCGGGAAATTGAGCAAGAATTGGAAGCGATCGAGTTAAATTTAGAAAGCAGTCTGTTTTCCTGGGGAAGCATAAAACAACCTTTTTGGCAAGCTGTTCGCTTTGGGGGACTTGGCATTTTGCTGGGTTGGGTTTTGAAATCCTATGCGGGATAGTAGTTTTTGATTTTTTTTACCGCAGAGGGCGCAGAGGAGGAGAAAAGAGAGAATTATGGTGCAAAATATTAAATAAATGGGAGTGGATATGAGAAATCAACGAATTGCTGCTATTTTGCGGGCTGGTGAACCTGACCAAAATGTAATTGTTCAAGGCTGGGTTCGGACTAAGCGCGAATTGAAAGAGTTTGCTTTTGTGGAAGTTAACGATGGTTCGGCGATGGCTAATTTACAAGTAGTCATTAATGCTGATTTGCCAGATTTTGAAAATGTACTGAAACAATTAAATACAGGTGCGTCTGTCGAGGTTTCGGGAGTGTTGGTAGCATCTCCGGCGAAGGGACAACGCATCGAATTAAAAGCATCCGCAGTTCAAGTTTACGGAGATGCTGATCCGCAAAGTTATCCGCTTCAAAAGAAGCGGCATTCTTTGGAGTTTTTGCGAACAATCGCCCATTTGCGGCCGCGCACAAACACTCACGGTGCTGTTTTTCGGGTTCGCAATGCTTGTTCCGCAGCCATACATCAATTTTTCCAAGAACGGGGCTTTTTGTGGGTGCATACTCCGATTATTGCTGCTAGCGACTGCGAAGGTGCGGGGGAAATGTTTGCTGTTACTAATTTTGATTTGAAAAATATCCCGCGCACTGATTCTCAAGAGGTTGATTATGCTAAAGACTTTTTTGGAAAGCGCGCTTATTTAACAGTAAGTGGCCAGTTGGAAGCGGAAATCATGGCGATGGCTTTCGGCAATGTTTACACTTTTGGGCCGACTTTTCGAGCGGAAAATTCTAATACTTCGCGGCATTTGGCTGAGTTTTGGATGATTGAACCTGAGATGGCTTTTTGCGATTTGCAGGGAGATATGGATTTGGCTGAGGCGTTTTTAAAGTATATCTTTAAATACGTGTTGGATCATTGCCCGGAAGATATGGAATTTTTCAATGAGCGCATTGATCAGACGGTTTTGGCGACTGCGGAAAATATCATTAATAATCAGTTTGAGCGGATTACTTATACGGAGGCGATCGCACTTTTGGAAAAATCTGACAAAAAGTTTGAATTTCCGGTAAGTTGGGGTTTAGATTTGCAGTCGGAACACGAGCGCTATTTGGCTGAGGAATTGTTTCAAAAGCCGACAATTGTTACAGATTATCCAGTCGGAATTAAAGCATTTTATATGCGTTTAAATGAAGACGAAAAAACCGTGCGAGCAATGGATATTCTGGCTCCTAAACTGGGCGAAATTATCGGCGGTTCTCAGCGGGAAGAACGGCTGGATGTCTTGGAGAAACGCATGGAAGCTCAGGGTATGAATAAGGAGGAATTGTGGTGGTATTTGGATTTGCGCCGCTACGGTACTGTGCCTCATGCTGGCTTTGGTTTGGGCTTTGAAAGACTGGTGCAGTTTATGACGGGAATGGGGAATATTCGGGATGTGATTCCGTTTCCGAGAGCTCCTTTGAGTATTGATTTTTAGGATTGTGTGGCAAAACGTAGGGACACTCAAGCTGGCCCTTCTTCCTGTCAACAATCGCCTGAAAGCCATGAGAAATCTC
>DMYK01000006.1:1312-3078 GCA_003483675.1 Microcoleaceae cyanobacterium UBA11344 | reverse complement strand
CTAAGGGGGGATCTAGGCTTAATGGTCAAACAGCAGTCTCTGACTGAGTTTAACGTTAAGTTGACACTAATGGGCACGCTTGAGTGTCCTTACTAAGAATGGTTTGTAGTAAGGACTTTAGTCCTTATTACCGATTAAGTCGCCGAGGGAATTGTGATATCAATAGATTGCACTTTTACCGAAGTTCCCAAACTCGATAATGGTGGTTGAATTCCCGCAGTATTTCCCACTACTAATGTCACCAAATTCTCCGGTTTCAAGTAAGTATTAGCGACGCGCTGTACGTCAGCAATTGTTGCTGCTTCGACGCTGCGACGGTAGCTAAAAATGAAATCTTGCGGATAACCGTAGTATTCGTAGTTCATTACGCGGGACAAAGTTTGACTGGGAGCTTGAAAATTGAAGATGAAGGAATTGATTTTTGAATCTTTAGCAAAAGCTAATTCTTCGGGGGTAATTGCTTCGGTGCGAATTCGATCTATCTCTGCTAGAATTGCCTTGATAAACGGTACTGTTGCTTCCGATCGCGTTTGTCCTCCAGCTACAAACACCCCTGGATAGTCAAAGCTCGGACTCCAAGCAGCATACACTGAATAAGCTAAACCTTGGCGCGATCGCACATTATTGAACAAACGCCCGCCAAAACCGTTCAAAACCCCATTCATTACATCCAAAGCACCGTAATCTGGACTATTTAACATTCCGCCCAAATGTCCCATTAGCACGTAACTTTGAGTTAATTGTGGCTGATTTACCAAAAATATGCCACCTTGATTTGCTGATGATACCGTTGGTAACGGCGGCATTTCTACACTCTGACTCGGTTCCCAGTTGCCGAATTTTGACTCGATGAGCGATCGCATTTTTGCCGTATCAAAATCACCGGAAATACCCAAAATCATATTCTTGGGATGGAAATATTTCTGGTAGAAACTCACCAAATCGTCGCGGGAGATATTCGCCAGAGTTTTGTATTCTACCGTGCGGGCGTAAGGACTGCGATCGCCATAAATCAGCTTTTGAAACTCCCGGCTGCTAATGTCGTCGGGATCGTCATTGCGGCGGGCGATTCCACCTTGCTCTTGTTTCTTAGCTAAATCCAACTTTTCCTGAGCAAAGATTGGCTCTTGAATGACTTCGGCAAACAAGTCAAATACAGGCTCAATATCTTCAGCTAAAGCGCTAAAATTAGCGCTCCCAGAAGTAGTGCTAATCCCCGTTTCTACCGAAGCAGCGCGGCGCTCTAGCAACTGATTTAGTTCATCTGACGAATGCTGTTTAGTGCCGCCAGTTCGCATTACTTCTCCAGTCAAATTTCCCAGTCCGATTTTATCGCTCGGCTCAAAACGATCGCCCGTGCGAAATAGCGCCGTTCCCCCGACTAGCGGCAGTTCTTTGTCTTCCATTAAATAGACTCGCATCCCGTTTTTGAGTTCAAAGCGAGTGTATTTAGGCAGTTTTAATTCTGGTAGTGCGGGGAAGGTTAATTCGTCGTAATGCTTCGGTGCCGCCGCGAAGGAAGGTAACAAATTAAATGTTGAAAATGAAACAGTAAAAAAGCAAAGCGCCAGCAGAAATAACTTGACTTTTTTCAGTTTCAATTTCAATTTAGTCCTTTTCATTCTTTCTCCTAAGTTTTCTATCGTGACATATCGGGGCGGCGATCAGTTCCCGCCCTAAATGCGAGTCTATTTCTTAGTCTGCGGAGGCAGACTTCGTTTGTGTAGCTGCGGTTTCAACCGCCGAGTCCAAATCGAGGCAGAGCC
>DMYK01000006.1:0-1266 GCA_003483675.1 Microcoleaceae cyanobacterium UBA11344 | reverse complement strand
TTTATCCGTTACATCCGTTACACAATCCGTTGCCGAACCTTCCTTACAGTGGTAAAAGCTTACCAATTGTCTTATTTTCTGGCCTGAAAGTTGCCTTAGAGACACGCTGAATATCGGCAGGAGCAACTTTTGCGATCGCATCCAATTGTTGGAACAAATTGCGCCAAGAACCAGTTTTTACTTGATAATCCAGTAGGGAAAATGCCATGCCCATGTTAGAATTGAGCGATCGCAATAAACCAGCTCTCGCCTGAGTTTTCACTTGCTCCAATTCCTCAGCAGAAACCGGCTCATTTTTCAATTTATCCATTTCCTGACTCAAAGCCACCGCCACCTCATCAACCGTGCGACCAGGAGCAGTTTGAGCGTAAAATAACATCAAATTAGGATACTTTTCCCCCGGATAACCGCTAAAACCTTGAGCCACCAAAGCTAATTGCTTTTCTACTACTAAAGATTTGTAAAGTCGAGAAGTGCGACCATCGCTGAGCAAAGAACCAATTATTTCATAAACCGCATTGTCAGGATGATTCATCGCAGGCCGATGGTATCCTTCCAAATACCAAGGTTGAGTTGGCAATTTCAGCGTTACTTCCTGAGTTTTAGTTTGGGGAGGTTCGACAATTTGCAATTTAGGAGCTGCTGGCTGCGCCTTGTAGCGGCCGAAATAAATTTGAGCGAGTCGCTTCACCTCCGAAGCTTTCACGTCTCCTACCACCGCAACAGTGAGGTTACTGGGGACGTAGTGAGTGTCAAAAAACTTCTGCACATCGCTGCGGGTGAGGTTTTGAATGTCTTTAGTGTAGCCAATTACGGGGCGGCGATAGGGATGGACTGAGAAAGCTTTGTCGAGAAAAGCTTCAAACATTTGTCCAATCGGAGAATTTTCGGTTCGCAGTCTGCGCTCTTCTAGAATTACCTGTTTTTCTTTGTAAAATTCCCGAAATACTGGTTCTAGAAATCGCTCTGATTCCAGCGACATCCACAGTTCTAATTTATTAGCTGGAAGGCTATAAAAATACATGGTGGCGTCGATAGAAGTCGCAGCATTGAGCCCAACTCCGCCTGCTTGTTGGACTATTTTTCCGAATTCGTTGCGTTTGACAAATTGCAATGCTTCGCCTTCAACTTTGTCAAATTCTGCTTTGAATTTGGTAGCTTCTTCGGTTTTACCGCTGGCTTGGGCTGCTTGGATTTGCTCGAAGAGTTTGTCTTGTTTTTCTAAGAGCAGTTTTTCTGCTTTGTAGTCGGTAGTGCCGATTTTTG
>DMYK01000071.1 GCA_003483675.1 Microcoleaceae cyanobacterium UBA11344 | reverse complement strand
CTGAGGCGATCGCTAAATCCGTAGTCGGATGTGTAAAATACTGCTACTGTGGTTTCTGCTTTGGTTTGTTCTTGGCTCCACTTTTTGTAGCGCCCGGTGAGTTCGACTACGTTGTACCTCAGCAAAGGGCCGTGACCGGTCGCAACAGTACCTATTTCTCCCAAGTCGGCCATCCGCTTCATCGCACTTAAGACCGATCGAGCATTAGGAGCCATCAAGCACTCATAATAAAAGTGGTAATCTTCCTCAACTGCTGCTAAATCGTCATCGTAGGTGCTGTCGGTGCAGTAGTGCATCCCGAAAGCGTCGCAGGTGAACAGCACTTGAGTTTTGCTGTCATAGCTGAAAATAGTATCAGGCCAGTGCAAGTTCGGCGCCGATACGAATTCGATAATGTGACCGTTTCCTAAATCTAGTTTGTCACCATTTTTTACTACCAGTCGCTCAAAGGGCTGGTGTATCAGGTTTTCTAAAAATTGAATTGCTACTTTTGCGCCGACGACAATTGCTTGGGGTGCGAGGGCTAGCACATCTTTAACCAAACCGCTGTGGTCTGGTTCGGTATGGCTGATAATTATATAGTCAATCTGTTTCGGGTCGATTTCGCCCGTCAGAGTGTCCATATATTGTTGGCGAAATTTCTCGTGAGAGGTATCAATGAGGGCTGTCTTTTCACCACGAATGATAAATGAGTTGTAAGTTGTACCGTTTTTGAGTCCGAACTCAATGTCAAAGCGGTCTCGATCCCAGTCTAAGCATCGAATTGCCGTTGTGTCAGTGGCAATTTCGACCTTTTCCACGGTTAATCTGCGTTGGACTCGTTCAGTCAGCGCTACCATAACGTGCCTCCTTGTCAGTGACTCATACCTTATTGTTTCCATTCTTGCACGTTTTTTTTGTAAATCTTTATCAAATTTCCTATGAATCAGTTAAGTAATTCAAAAGTTATGGCAGAAGGAAGCAGGAAAATTCAATAAAATCTATTCTCAGTCGAGAAACAGTTGACAAAAAGCTAATATGTGTGGTATGTAAACCGAATTCGATTGACTGATGTAAAATTATGTCTGAAAGTTCCTTTGATAAAACTAATTTGGGTTGGCAATTAGGATTGTTGCAACAGCGAGTAGAGGAGTGGTGGGAACTAAAAACTGCCCAAAATATACCGAATGTCCAATTGCCATCTTGGTTTGATTCCCCCATCTTGTGGGCGATCGCTCAAGCCGCCTTTTGGTTAATCTTAGCATTGCTCGCAGTCTGGGCGAGTTGGCAGATTTGGCAACTGTTGCGTTTTTATATTCATCATTTCAAAAAGAGGAATCAAACAACTGATTTCAGTGCGAAAACTACAATTAAAGATTTGTCGGTAGCAGAGTGGTTATTGCGATCGCAAAAATTGCAGCAGCAAGGGAAATACCGCCAAGCTTGCCGCTGTCTTTACATGGCGATGTTGCAGCGGTTAAATGATGCGGGAACCGTGGTTCATCAACCCAGCCGCACTGATGGCGAATATTTGCAATTAATCCAGCAATTACCCCAGTCAGTGCCTTATGAAACTTTGCTCACAATCCATCAGCAACTATATTTTGGGAATGCAGAAGCTTCCCAGTCAACCTTTGAACAGTGTCAGCAAGCTTATCAACAAATTAAGGATTAAAAATCCATGAACTTGTCAAACCGTAGGTTATGGTTGTTGGGAGCGATCGGCATTACTGCAATAATCATCATTACCCTCCTATTTGCTCCTGCTAACAACAAACTAAACAGCGGTTCTACTTATAATAGATCGCCGGACGGCTACGGAGCATGGTATGCTTTTATGTCAAAACAGGGAACCGAGGTTCAGCGCTGGCAAAAACCTTTTGAAGACTTTGCTAAAAACCAAGATGCAAAACCGCCTAGTACATTTTTACGTGTCTATAGTAGCTTGATAACAGAAGTTGCTTCTGATCCAGAAGAAAACTGGGTAAAACAGGGCAATACTTTAGTGATTTTGGGAGTTAGCGCACCGGTGACAGCAGCTCCTTTTAGTAGTTTGCACCCAGATTCAGCGGGGGAAATCAAGATTGACACTGGGCGGAGATTTCCCAGCGACAAAAACCAAATTTTAGGCGATAAATTTGGGGCAATTGTTTGGAAAAAAACCCTGGGAAAGGGAACAGTTTATTTTGCCACGACACCCCATCTAGCTGCTAACGCTTATCAGGATTTTCCAGGTAATTATGAATTTTTAGCAGGGCTGGTGACTCAATCAGAAGATGGCTTGAAAGAAATAGAAGGAACGGAGCAAGCCCTAGCAGTGAACTTCATCCAAAATCCCATCAATATTCAGAGCCAGAAAAAGAAAGTCTGGGTAGATGAATACATTCACGGCTACAAAGATTCAGAAATTATTAAACGCGAATCCGGGGGTAATTTATTCACTTATTTAGCCAAAACTCCTCTATTTCCAGTTCTAATCCAGGGTACAATTATGCTAATCGTTGCTATTTTGGCCGGGTGGAACAGGTTGGGACAGCCTGTAACTATATCAGCGCCGCAGGTTGACAACAGCGAAGCTTATATTCAAGCATTAGCGGGGGTATTGGAAAAAGCAAACAGCACTGATTTTGTAGTAGAAATTATTGGCAAAGCCGAAAAGTTACAACTGCAAAAAGCATTGGGACAGACATCCCTGGAAAGTGAAACCCTAACAAATGCTTGGGTGGAGCAAACAGGGCGAAAAGCCGCAGAATTGTCAGAACTTCTGCGATCGCCATCTCAGAAACGCCGAATCAGCGCTCCAGATTTGCTAGCCTGGTTGGGTAAATGGGAGCAAATCCGTCAACATCTCCCGTCTAATAGGAAAGAGCCAAAATGAGCGAAACAAACTCTATTTTTAACCGCCTCAGCCAAACTCTCGACAAAATAGTTGTCGGTCAATCTTCCATAATACAACAGTTGCTAGTGGCGCTTTTGACTGGAGGCCATGTGATTATTGAGGGAGTGCCTGGAACCGGGAAAACTCTACTTGTAAAAGCGATCGCCAAATTGATTCAAGCAGATTTTCGCCGCATTCAATTAACGCCGGATATTTTGCCCTCGGATATCTTGGGAACGAATATTTTTGATTTTAATAACCACAGTTTTACCCTGAAAAAAGGGCCAGTTTTTACTGAGATTTTGCTGGCAGATGAAATTAATCGCACGCCTCCGAAAACCCAGTCGGCACTGCTAGAAGCAATGGAAGAACAGCAGGTAACTTTAGACGGTGAAACTCTAGCTTTGCCAGACTTGTTTTGGACGATCGCCACTCAAAATTCCCTAGAATTTGAAGGCACTTATCCGCTACCAGAAGCTCAGTTAGACCGATTTTTATTTAAACTTGTGGTTGACTATCCTGATGCAGCGGCAGAAAAGCAAATGTTGCTAAATTCAGAGGCAGGATTTCGCGCCAAACGCATGGATTTAGCTCGGATCAAATCTGTAGCAACGGTAGAGCAAATAATTAGCGCTCGTCAAGCAGTACAAACAGTCAAAGTAGAAGATAAATTGCTCGATTACGTGTTAGCTTTGGTGCACAATACGCGCAAACATCCCGATTTGGCATTGGGTGCTTCTCCGCGATCGGCAGTAGCTTGGTTGCAAAGTAGTAAAGCTCACGCTTGGCTGGCCGGCAGGGATTATACTACTCCTGATGATGTGAAGGCGATCGCACTGCCACTGTTGCGTCACCGTCTGATTCTCAAACCTGAATCGCTGTTAGATGGCTTGCAAATTGATGCGGTAATTGCTTCGGTATTAAAACAAGTTGCTGTACCGAGGTAAATTATAATGATTCCTTCTATTCGCCTTTATTTCCTGTTAGCGATCGCAATTCCGATCGCCCTTTTGCTAGCCATGCTTGTTAATCAGCAGACAAGTATCATCGGCACTTTACTATTTGACTGTTTCATTCTAGGTTTAGCCATGATCGACGCACTGCGCGTCAAATCTCATCGGGTGCAAGTGACACGCCAGCCCTTGCACCGACTTTCCATTGGGCGAGACAATCCGGTTTTACTGTCAGTGCGATCCTCTCCGAGGGCTGCGCTAACGGCAAATCAAACAGCGAAAATTCGCCTGTGCGACTCCTATCCGCTAGAATTTGATGTCTCTCAACCCATGCTGGAAACCTCCATAAATCCTAACACAAATGAGGACTTAAATTATACAATCTGCCCGCAAATTCGAGGGGAATATCAGTGGGGAGATATTCAAGTGCGACAGTTAGGAACCTGGGGTTTAGCATGGCACGATTGGAAAATACCAGCTAGTGAAAAAGTGGCTGTTTATCCAGATTTAATGATGTTGAAAGAACTTTCAATTCGGCTAACATTGGAAAATAGCGGCACAATGCGGCGGTTACAAAAACTGGGGATCGGAACTGAATTTGCCGAACTGCGGGAATATGGTATTGGTGACGATCCCCGCTTGATTGATTGGAAAGCTACTGCGAGGCGATCGCGCCCTTTAGTCAGAGTTTTGGAACCAGAAAGAGAGCAAACTTTGATTATTTTACTCGACAGGGGACGGCTGATGACCGCGCGAGTGCAGGGTTTGAAGCGTTTTGACTGGGGAGTGAATGCAGCGCTGTCTTTGGCCTTAGCGGGGCTAAATCGGGGCGATCGCGTGGGAGTCGGTGTGTTCGATCGAGAAATCACGACTTGGATACCTCCAGAAAGGGGTCAACATCAACTATCGAAATTAATTGAACGCCTAGCACCAATTCAGCCAGTATTGTTAGAACCAGACTATGTTGGTGCTGTAACTAAATTAGTAAATCAACAAACTCGCCGTGCATTAGTAGTGCTAATTACTGATTTAGTAGACGTTACTGCTTCTACAGAAATGCTTTCGGCCTTAGCACGTTTAACACCTCGTTATTTGCCTTTCTGCGTAACTTTGCGGGACCCTCAAGTTGACAAGATAGCTCACACTTCCACCGTTGAAATTACACCTGCTTATAATCGTGCTGTAGCTTTAGATTTACTGGCGCAGCGTCAGGTAGCTTTTGCACAATTGAAACAAAAAGGAGTTTTGGTTTTGGATGCACCAGCCAATCAAATTAGCAAACAATTGGTGGACAGATATCTGCAACTTAAGTCTCGGAATCAGCTTTAATAGGACTTACATACTATCACAAAANNAGCGAAGGATCTCTGAAAGGACTCAGATGCTTCACGATAAAGCGGATGTTAGTAAGAGTCATTATTTTAATTGATTACTTTGCTGGATATGAGTAGGTAAGGTGCCATTTGGGTCAACTTAAAGTCAAATGTATTCACAGAATGCTCTTTGACCTTTAGATTTAGATCCCCCCTAGGGCGTGTTTTCAAACCCGGAGATCCCCCCTAACCCCCCTTAAGAAGGGGGGGACAAGAGTATTCTTGCGTCCCACTTTTTAAGGGGGATTTAGGGGGTTCTGAATCTGATTGGAGAGTTTGAAAACACGCTCTAGTCCCCCTTCTTAAGGGGGATTTAGGGGGATCTCCGGGTTTCAATCGCCTAATTATCTATCTAAGAACTTTAACTTCAGCCGATCGCCTTTTACTACAATACATCACCAACAGCGCAAACAATCCAATCCCAGCCAAATACTTCAACGGAGCGGGAATTGCCGGATTTGGCGAGAAAAAACCCTCGATCGTACCAGCAATTACCAGCATCGGCACAATCCCAAATACCAACTGTGCAGCTTGAGTCCCGTAAAATTTCATGGCATCAGCACGACGATATTTGCCAGGAAAAAACATTGCCCTAGCAATGATTAAACCAGCGCCGCCAGCTAAAAAAATCGCCGGCAATTCTAAAGCACCGTGAGGAAATACAAACGCCCAAAAAGGGTAAGCTAAATTGTGCTGAGCGACTAAACTAGCGATCGCACCGATCGTCACTCCATTAAATGCCATAATATAAACAGTGTAAAGACCGAAAACAATCCCTCCCCCAACAGCCGCAAAGCATACGGATAGATTGTTAGTCATAATACCGCTAGAAGCTAAAGGTTCCACTCCCACAATTGAACCCATCCACAATTTCCCGTCATCCCGCACCGTTTTAATCAAATGTTCAGGAACTACTAGGGACAAAAACGTCGGATCTTGCCAAGCAAACCACCAAGCAATCAACGCCATGACTAAAAAAATACCCGTTGCGATCGCCGTATAACCAAAAGTCTGCTGTACAATAGCCGGAAAACCCCAGCGGCAAAACTCCACTAAAGCTTCCCAATCTTGGCGGCGGGAACCTTGGTAAATTTGGGTATAGCCGCGAGAAGTTAACCTTTGTAAATCTTGTAACAAAATATTACCTACTTCGTTTGTCCTCGCCCTAGCCAAATCAGCGGAAACAGAACGGTACAAACTCGCTAATTCCCTGATTTCAGCAGCAGGTAGGGACTTTAACCCCTTTTTTTCCACTTGTGTTAAAAGAGTGTCTAACCGTTTCCAATTCGATTCCCGCCGCCCGATCCAACGTTTAATATTCATAAAGCTTGACGCTGATTCACTCAAGAATAGTATAGGATATGCTTAATCTTGCTCGATCGATAAAATATAAAACTTTAGCTATGCCTATAAAACCGAGTGCTTCCCAATCTCTACCCCCCCTTAGTGTTGGAAATGTTGTTAGTACAGGGCTGGTACTATATCGCTCTCACTTAAAATCTTATCTCAGTATTTCCCTCAGAGCAACTTTATGGGTAATATTACCTACTTTAGTTGCGATTCCTTTAACCGCGTTAATTCCGTCATTTATTGTTGGTTCACGGCTGAATTTTACCTGGTGGCTAATTTTACTTTGGATACTACTTTTGAGCTTTGGCTGGGCTAAGTATTTGGCTAATTCAGCACTGATATCGCGTTTAGCCTTTAGTGAATTGATCGATCGACCAGAGACTGTCAGCAATGCTCGCAATTATATTCAACCGAGGATGTGGTCATTTTTGAGCGTAGCTTTAAACGTGGGATTCTTGCTGTTTTTGGTGTTCGTATTGCTGTATTTCTTAATGGGAGTTGGAGCAATTATTATAGTGAGTGTGATTTCTGGTGTTGTTTTACCATCGTTGACTAATAATCCGATCGGGAGTGTTATTGCTAGCATTTTAATCGTAATCATGGTGTTGGCTGGTTTGTTTGGATTCTTCTTTGGATTCATTTGGTTCTTTTCCCGATGGATAATAGCCGAGGTGCCGCTAGCAGTTGAAGAAGACATTAATGTAGCAGTTAAAGAAAAAATTAGTGTCAAACAAAGTATTGACAGAAGTTGGGAATTGACCAAAAACTCGGTATTCCGAATTCAGTTGGTGGTTCTGGTTGCTTTTTTAGTAACTCTTCCTCTGATAGCTGTGACAAGTTATATTCCTCAGATATTTCTGCTGGGGGCGCAACCAGGTTCTACCTTATATTGGACTATTTATGGCATTTCTATACTAACAAGTTCAGGAAGCCAAATTTTTGTGTTGCCTTTTTGGCAAGTTATTAAAGCGGTTATCTACTACGATCTCCGCAGCCGAAAAGAAGGTTTGGGTTTGCAGTTACGCGATTCAATATGAAATTCCTGGACGCATGAACTCTATCTGTAGGGTGCGCACTGCGCACCTTACCGGGATCTAAATAAAGTTAAAAGATTCTGACTCAATATCAGCAAATTAAACATAAATTTTGTTCTACTGCTATGCGACTTTTTAATAAATTCACTCTCCACACTCCAGAAAGCGTTGAACTCGAATTTACCTTAGCCGGAATTGGCAACCGCGCCTACGCATTGCTGATCGACTATATCCTTTTGGGCTTGATTCTCATAGTGTTTCTAGTAGGTGCGCTAATATTTAATGCAGTCTTGGTTGAAACTATTACAAAGTTGGTAGGAAGTAAAGGCTTACAACTCTGGTTGATCGCAATTCAGGGATTAATTGGTTTTTTCATTTATGTAGGTTACTTTGTATTTTTTGAAACAGTTTGGTCAGGTCAAACACCAGGCAAGCGTTATGTCAAAATCCGAGTAATTCGGGATGATGGCCGTCCAGTCAGGCTTCAGCAATCAACACTACGGGCTTTGCTGCGGCCTTTTGACGACTTATTTTTTATCGGTGTATTTTTGATCGTGTTCAACCAGCAGGAAAAACGTTTAGGAGATTTAGTAGGAGGCACCCTGGTAATTCAAGAACAACAACCTATGAAATCTGCTGCATTGAAAGTATCAACATCGGCTCAATCCCTTGCAAATATACTGCTGATCGATGCCGATATTTCCCGCTTGCTACCAGAAGATTTTGCGGTAATTCGAGAGTATTTGCAGCGGCGCGAAGCGATGATACCTAATGCCAGAAATGAATTGAGCAAACAACTGGCTACTCAGGTTAAACAAATCATTGGTTTGGAAAAACTGCCGACAAAAGTTGATGCTAATGTCTTTTTAGAGGCTGTATATCAGGCCTATCAGCAGCAAGTTGAAAACTAAAAAGCCCGAATTCAACCCCTCTGATTGGTGAGTGGGATCTCTACAATCAACTCAGTTCCTTCACCAACGCGACTGACACAGTTAATCCGGCCACCGTGAGCTTGAACAATCACTTGATAGCACACCGAAAGTCCCAAACCAGTGCCACTCCCCACGGGTTTAGTAGTAAAAAATGGGTCAAAAATCTTGTCTTGAATTTCCGCAGGAATTCCAGTACCTGTGTCTCGGACAGAAATTGTTACCCACCCTGGTTCGCTGGCTGTGCGAATTGTTAATTCCCCTGGTTTTTTACTTGAGTCGATCGCATCTAAAGCATTGTCAATCAATGCATAAAATACTTGATTTATTTGACCTGCATGACATTTCACGAGCGGCAGATTTCCGTAGTGTTTGTTGATTTTGATATTTGGTTTGAGCTTATTTTGCAACATCAATAAACTACTTTCTAAACCTTCATTCAAATCTACAGCTTTAAATTCAGAGTGGTCTAATCGAGAAAAACTCCGCAGCGTCGTCACAATCGAGCGAATCCGACCGCTACCTTCCCCCATCGAATTGAGCAATTTGTCAAAATCTTCTCGAATGTAATCCAGTTCTAGTTCTTCGTTGATTTTGGCGATCGCCTCCGCTGCTTCCGGGCTGGCATTCCCGGCCATTTCGAGGGCTTCGTTCAAGACTTTAACGTATTCTTGAGCGTGAAACAA
>DMYK01000070.1 GCA_003483675.1 Microcoleaceae cyanobacterium UBA11344 | reverse complement strand
AACCATTTCTCCCGGATTTGCCACCAATCAGAAGACTTAAGTGCAGCAATTTCTGCCCGGATTAATTCATTTTCCTGGCGCGATTGTTCTAAAATTTCCAGAGTTTCACTGAATTTTTCCTGAGTTTCACTTTGTGATTTTTTGAACCGCATTAATTCAGTTAAGTTGGCCTGCAATCTAAATTCTTTTTCTTCAATTAGTACCTGACTCTGCCCTAATTCTGCTTCTAATTCCAAGAGTTTCGCCAAAGCTATTTGAAATTGGGATTCTTGACCGGCCAGCTTTACCTGAGTTTGACCTAATTCTGTTTCCAATCCCAGGAGTTTGATCACAGCTTCTTGAAGATGCGATTCTTTGCCGGCAAGCAGTACCTGAGTTTGACCTAACTCTGCTTCTAATCCCAATACTTTCGCCAAAGCTTCTTGAAATTGCGATTCTTTGCCGGCAAGCAGTACCTGGGTTTGCCCTAATTCTGTTTCTAATCCGAGCAGTTTGACTAAAGCTTCTTGAAATTGCGATTCTTGGCCGGCCAACTGTATCTGGGTTTGCCCCAATTCTGTTTCTAATCCGAGCAGTTTTGCCTGAGCTTGTTGAAATTGTGATTGCCACTGTTGGATATCGGATTTGCTATTTTTTTGCTGTTTTTCCAGCACTCTAATTTTTAGCCAATCTTCAAAAGGCCAAAGGGGAGATGTTGGGAAATCAATCACTTGAACCGACGATAAATTTGATTTTTCGCTCAAATTATGAGCTTTTGTTTCCAAGATTTCGTACAGTTCTAAAGCTTCGGGAAAATATTGTTTGATCAGGCTCGGTATGTGAGTTTTTATGATCTCATTTACTAATAAAGCTGATTCAAAATTTTCGGCGGGTATTGTACCTAAATTAACCTTAAATTTTTCCTTGACTTGATTAATGAAAAGTTCGGGATTGTTGCCGATCGCGTAAACGTTGGCTAGCAGACAGCGATCGGGAAAACGTTCGTAAAGCTCTAAAACTTTTTGATTGTAGTGAATCCACATTTTTACGGCCATTTCGGGATTGTTCAGCAAGCTGACATCGGTTCCCCGCCGGTACAGGGAATCTACTACTTCCCAGGGCGATCGATAAACGCAGATCAAATTAGCTTGGGGTAACAGAGTTAACCAAAAATTCCCAAAAAGTGCTGTTCGCGGGTCTTTCCAACCCCAATGTTTATCGGTTTTTTGATTTCTGGCGATCGCACTTTTAGCGATTTCTACAAATTCTGCTGCTACCGGAATCGTTTTTTCACAAGTACAGCCTAGTTCATCTATGCCTTGCGATCGCAAAACACTTTTGTGAAATTCCACAAAATCAACATTCTCGAAATGACCCTTAACATTTCCGTCGGCCGGGCCCACTAACTTGTTGCCAATATCAACCCCAACTTTCTGAAACAAAGAAGCTGTTAAAGATGTACCAGAACGGTGCATTCCAGTTACAATAAAAACCGATGATTTGCTGTCATTTATATTCACAATCTCTCTCCCTTCTCCCTCGCCCTAAATTCCCAAACCAATTTTACTCGACCTTTACTCTCCCGCTAAGCCAAAAGCCCGCCTGACTTTAAACCAAGCGGTTCTCAGTTGCCAAAACTTGCTGCTTTCCATTGCCAAAACCCGATTGTGCGATCGCTCCTGTTCTTTCTTAACATTAGCTAGCCGATGTTGAGTGTGTTCCAACTGCGTTTGAACAGATATTAACTCGCTTTGAGTATCCTGCAACTGCTTTTGAGTTCTTAGTAATTGATTTTGAGTTTCTTGCAACTGAGTTTCAGTAAACATTAAATTATTTTGAGTTTGCTCCTGTTCGATCTTAGCCGCAGCTAACAGAGTCTCAACTAAATTGAGTTTTGTGTGAGTTGAACCCAACAAAGACTGCGATAGCCTCCCATCCAAAAGCGATTTGACGCTGCAACTTTCAATGATCCATTCCCCACCGTAGTTGTTGATAGCTTTAATCAAAATTACATCCGCCGTCGAAACAGCATCTTTGGGTAAATAACAGCGCCAACCCGACTGCAAAGCAGCATCTTTTTTAAAATATTCAGCCACATCCGGTCGGTCGTAAAAAGGCTCGCAGCTCTGCACTATTTCGCCGTTTACCAGCACTTGCACCACCTCAATGCGGCCTTCCCAGTTCACATCGAACGCCCACCCTTCCAGATACAAATTACCCTTAGTAGTTAAAGCAGCAACATCAACATATCCTCCCGGGTGGTGACTGAATTTTAAACTAGAAAATTCTTGATTCAATTGATTTGTCACCACATACAAATCTTGAAATCTGCATATCCCTTTTTTAATCCGATGCACAAATGCTTTGCCGCCACTGATTCGAGTGACAATTTCTCTCACAAACTCCTCATTTACATAAGTTGTGCCGTATTCTTCCTTATCCAAAGACTGACTTTCGCTATCGGCGCTAAACAGAATTCCTGTTGCCGGCATTTCTACGTGAGACGGCAGCAGACTTTCGCCGTGCACGCTGAACATCAAAATGCCGTTAGGAGTCAACAAATCGTACAAATTTTGCAGCCAATTTGTAAAGGTTCTTTCCGGCATATGGCTGAAAAAAGAATTAGCCAAAATGCAGTCAAACTTTCTGTCAATTAGATAATTTTCTGGCTTCCCGGTGGAGACAATACCGTTAACACCGAAGTATTCTGTTTGAAACTTCACAGCATTAGCATAAATATCGGAAGCCCAGATTTTATCCGGCGGCATTTCCTGAATCAAAAACCGCGTAAATCGACCGTAACCGCAGGCAAAATCTAGAAAAGACTGCACATTCTCGAAACTCCCAAAATGCCAATCCACAACCTGTTTCACAGCATCGAGAATGCTGCGACCTAGGGAATAATAGCGCACCAAAGCCCGATCGCTGTCATCTGTGACATTGCTCAGACTAAACAAATACATTTCATCATCTTCGCAGATCTTCAGTTTAAAATCTGCCGGAAACTTAGCGCGATCGCGGATCAAAGCTTTGACAGCCAAATTTTCGACCAAATCTACATTAATATTGCTCATTTTTTTCACAGGATTTCTAAATAACCTCGGTGGATGTCTGTTTAACCATAGCATCAGAATTGATCACAGTTAAACTAGGTTCTATCAGCAAGTCAACAATGCCGTTACCGCAGGATTCAGTACAAGACTGAACTCTAAACATTGCCACATCTACACAGCGATCGAGATAAGTCAAATCTTCATCTACCGTTCCCACAACCCCCGCATTCAAAAAATAAACCCCTGGATTTAGCAAACATTTAAACTGAAACTTTACTACAATTGTCGTTCCCGCTTCCACATACTTAACTGACTGAGTAGAAGCCTTCAAAGAAGCACCAGACAACTCAAAACCGCTAATCGTTTTAATCAACATTCCAAACCTAACTTTGGAAGTAGACCTAGAGAAAGTGACAGAGTAAGTGTAAATATAATCTTGACGCCCAATCAAGTGATTTACCACATTTCCCTTCAGCGTCGCAATCCGGGGATTAATAATTTCTGCCCCCCGAGACGGATACCTCACCGTATTCGATGGTATCATTCCTGGATCGTAAAACTCGTCGTAATATTCCTGAAGTTTTGGTAGGGATTGCTCTTGTTTAACTTCCCCATTTGTGCTTTCTAAGGTAACATCCTGAAAATCATCTTCAGATTCCTGCTTGGTCAGCTTATTCAATACTCGCAGGTCTTCCTTCAACCCCAAAACTTTATCTGGATCGGCATAAATCAACTTTTGATATTTAGAAATTACCACCTTCGGCGTGTGAGCGAGCAGCAATTCACCGCCATCCATTAAAATCGCCGATGTACAAAGTTGCACCACAGAAGTAGCAGCGTGAGAAACAAATAAAATCGTTCCCCCACTTTCCTGAATTGACTGCAAACGGGCAAAACACTTACGCTGAAAAGCTTCGTCACCGACAGAAAGTGCCTCATCAACCACCAGAATATCCGGCTCAACGCTAGTCGCAATTGCAAAAGCCAGCCGGACAAACATACCACTAGAATAGGTTTTGACTGGCTGGTCGATGAAATCTCCTATATCAGCAAAAGCAGCTATATCATCAAACTTTTGTTCAGTTTCTTTTTGATTGAATCCCAGTATTTGAGCGTTAAAAAACACATTTTGCCGCCCGGTAAATTCCGGGTTAAAACCGCTTCCGAGTTCCAACAAAGCCGAGACTCGCCCTTTCACCTCGACGCTTCCTGCGGTAGGTGTTAGCGTCCCCACAATTATTTGCAGGAGAGTGCTTTTTCCCGAACCGTTGCGGCCGACAATTCCCAGAGTTTGTCCCTGATAAATTTCCAGGTTGATGTCTTGCAGAGCCCAAAATTCGTCAGCCAGTTTTTTGCTGGGATAAATCATTTCCTTTAAGCGGTCTCCTGGACGATCGTACCGCTTAAAGCATTTGGAAACATTTTTTAGTGAAATTACAGGTTCTGTCATCCGATTTTAGATTTTAGATTTTAGATTTTAGATTTTAGATTTTAGATTGACTTGAGATCTAAAACAAATTTACAGCAGCTCTAAAACCAATTTACAGCACGTCAGCAAAAGCGGGACGCAAA
>DMYK01000042.1 GCA_003483675.1 Microcoleaceae cyanobacterium UBA11344 | reverse complement strand
TACCCCGACCAAGTATTGAGCGCGATCGCAGGTGAATCGCAGAGTATTAATCTCTCGATTAACTCAATGACCGATGCTACTGACCCTAATAAGGTCAACGGCGCTTTAGTCGTCATGGAAGATATCAGCAGCGCCAAGCAAATCAAAGATTTGATGTACCGCTACATGACCCCAGAAGTAGCCGAAGCGTTGTTGGCTTCAGGGGATACAGGAATGGGAGGGAAGCGCAAAAACGTTTCGGTGCTGTTCTCCGATATCCGCAGCTATACCACACTTACGGAAAAATTGCAAGCCGAAGAAGTGGTAGTCATGCTCAACAACTATTTTGAAGTGATGGTAGATGTCGTATTCAAGTACGGAGGTACTCTCGACAAATACATCGGCGACGCTCTGATGGCAGTTTTTGGCTCTCCAGCGCCCCTAGAAAATCATGCCTGGTGCGCCATGCAAACCGCTGTGGAAATGCGCGACAAACTTGCTGAGTTTAATCAACAGCGGATCGCCAATGGCGAATTGCCGATCGGCATCGGCATGGGCATCCATTCCGACGAAGTGATCAGTGGCAACATTGGATCGAGTAAACGGATGGAATTGACTTCGATCGGAGATGGGGTAAATCTCGCCTCTCGCTTAGAAAGCGCCAGCAAGCAGTACGGCACTGACTTAATCATCAGCGACAACACCTACAAAGAATACAAAGATCGACTCTACGTGCGCGAGCTCGATTTCATTACTGTCAAAGGCAAAAGCGAACCCGTCATCGTTTACGAACTTGTCGGCATCCGGGAAGGTTGTTCGTCAATTGGCAAGCCCCTAACCGAAAAACAGCAACAGATTATCGAAAATTACAACCAGGGGCGCGAACATTACAAGACACCTGTTGCCCAAAAACTCTCAGAGGAAGAGGTGAGAGAATTATTAACCAAAGTCGAGCAGATGCCGGAGGCAGAGCTGAAAAAACTTTCCTACAATGTCGAGCAACAGTTGGAATATCAGCTCAAAAAGCTGTTATATCAACTGAAAAAACTGTCCGAGTACGATCCGAAAAACCTGTGCGAAGCAGACAAACTCATAGTGCTGTTGCAGCCAGAAATCAAACTGCTGAAACTTGAAGGCATCAAAAACCTCTCCGAGGATGAAGCCAAACTCTTGCTAAAATCTAAGGTCAGAAAGTTATCAGCAGCCGACATTCAGGACTTGCAAGAGGGCGAAGTCAAGAAGCTCTTGGAAGCAGACATCAACTCCTCCTCAAATCCCAAAATCAAGAGGCTGAAAGCCTCAGAGATCAGGCAGCTATTGCAGGCAAAAATTAAAAGTCGGGCCTCGGAGGAAGTTGTAGAAATGTTAGATGATGAATTTGAAAATCTGGGACTCGATCAGGTCAAAAAGCTGCTGAGCGAAGTTAAGAAAGCCTTAGAACCCAAAGCCAAGCAAGCTTTTACAGATGCTGAACGCGAATTTAAAGCCGTTTTGCAAATTGACCCCAAAAACAAGGCTGCTAAATTGCACGTCGATCGCTGTATGTTATTTCAGCATCAGTTTTCAGACGTACTCAACTGGGATGGTGTGTGGAACCTGACCGAAAAATAGCAACCGCCCGCAGCAAGTGCTCCGAGACGCGGGGGAACGGTTAATGGCGATCGCCCCGAAGGGGCTGAGTCTCCCTCGATCGCCATTAACCTGAAGATCCGATCGAGGCAATTGTAAATAGGCTCCAACAGGTATGATTGTTAGATAACCGGATTTGAACTCGCCCGCGTTACGCAGGCATCTCGCCCTACCTGTTTCGTTCGCGCTACCTACCGCAACTTGACTGAGCACTTCTACTATTTTGTTGCGCTTAAAAATAGTTAGGACTTGCCGCAGCGTTACCCGGTTTCTGAGAAAAATCTTGGAGAAAGGCGACGAAACATCCGCTCAAAAAACGGGTTTATGAACCCGCCCGCGTAAGTGTTAATAGCGTTAGGAGCTTCCTCAAAAGAGCTTCCTTCGCAGATAGTCAATGTTCCTGTCTTAGATATAGAAAACTAGCATCAGTTATGAATAATTGGAATTCGGAATTGGGAGATGTTGAGTGGGTAGATCAGGTTTACCAACTATTGCTGGAGATTGCTCGTAGCTCCCTGTCAGATATCCCCAGAATCCCGGAAAACATCACTGTAAAGGCTATCCCTCTGATCCAGAAAATACAAAGCATTCAACAAAAACCTGACGGACTCCTGTTCAAATCCGGTTCCTTTTCAGTAAACGATCGCCAATGGGTCGATCAAGTTGGCCAACTATTGGTAGAATTGACCGGCGCGTATTTGTCCGAACAGCCAAAAATGCCGGAAAACCTTGCAAGCAGAGCTTTAGCCCTCGCCGATCGAGCCCAAAAAATTAAAGAAGAAATCGAAGAAAATGCAGCCCAAAGCCCAGCAGATGAAGATGACAACCCCTTAGAGTCTCCAGAAGCACTGCTGAACCTTTTGCACCACAGTTTAAAAACAGAGCGTGCCAAAAGCTACAGCCCCGATGCTCCCGAATGGCAGCAAGTCTTGAGCCTGATCGACGTAGTGCGGTCAATTTACAAGCAAATCCAACGTTAAATTTAAGCTGAAATCAGAGAATTCTGATTATGTGCGATCGCACTAAGTAGGTAAGGGCCAAAAAACCAGATCCGATCGGGAATGGTAGGGGCGGGTTTTACCAACAATCTCCGCCTAAGACGAATAATTTCTTAAACCCGCCCCCACCCAACGGTAAATCGCTTAGTTCACACAAGCACAGATTATTGCATTTTTGTCAGCTAAACTAGGTTTAATCGCTTCTAAAGCAGGTGAACATGAGCGGACAAAACATCGGTGATTTGTCACAAGAAATATTAGCCGATCGCTATCAGTGCGATCGGCGACTCGGCAAGCAAGCAGGACGGCAAACCTTACTCGCCCGCGACTTAAAAACCCAACAGCAAGTAGTAGTCAAACTCCTCTCATTCAGCAGCGACTTCAACTGGGAAGACTTAAAACTCTTCCAGCGAGAAGTCGAAACCTTAAAATCCCTATCCCATCCCGCAATTCCCCAATATCTAGACTCCTTTGAAATCGACACCCCCAGCCGCAAAGGATTCGCCCTAGTTCAGACTTACATCGAAGCCAAATCCCTACAAGAATATCTCTCAGACGGCCGCACATTCAGCGAAAGCGAAGTCAAACAATTAGCCACAGCATTATTAGACATCCTCGCCTATCTACACCAGCGACAGCCCCCGGTAATTCACCGCGACATTAAACCCAGCAATATTTTACTCAAAAATCGATCGGGTAACAGCGTCGGCGAAGTCTACCTAGTCGATTTCGGTGCAGTTCAAACCCTAGCAACCCAACAGGGAAAAACAGTTACAGTTGTCGGAACCTACGGCTATATGCCGCCAGAACAATTTGGCGGGAGAGCAGTTCCCGCTTCCGATTTATACGGCTTGGGAGCAACATTAATAGGCTTAATTACCAAGCAGCATCCAGCCGATTTGCCACAGAAAGATTTGCAGATCGAATTCGAGCACTTCACCCAACTAAGTCCCGCTTTTACCAATTGGCTGAAGTGGATGACGCATCCGAGTTTAGAAAGCCGTCCCGCTTCAGCCCAAATCGCAAAAGAAGTTCTAGAAAAACCACAGGAAATAAATAAATATTCCCAGACATTGAGACAGGGAAAAACCGTGAGTACCTTTAGCTTGTTCTGGAGTGCGATCGGGATCAGCGCTGCGATGGGATTTATAGCTATAGAATCTTGTGTAGGATTTAACGCCGTTTTTTTTACGGTACAGGGGACGGTTGCAACATCCATCATTTTTATCGGCTTTATGCTGGGGTTGGGGAACGGAATAATCTTAGCAATTGTGACTAGATTGTGTTTTTACCCCCTAACTAATCCCAAGCTTCATCGACAGGTTTTAACTGCAATTAGTATCGTACTCTATACCTCGACAAGCATCGTCTTGTTGGGGATGATGATGCATTTGGATAGGCCAGAGGGTGCCACTAATTATATGATCTTTGTGCTTGCACCATCGCTAATTGTAGGACTGTCAATGGGGGCAACTAGCGGGTATATTGCCCGGTGGTATCAAAAAGCAAGTGGACTGTAATCTAAAATTGACGGAGAAAGTCCTAGAGGTAATTCTGTCATTAGTCGCGTAGCGAAGCATCTCAGACAGTCCTGGCCTCCGAAGAGTGTCTGTTATACTGAACAAAACGCAGTGTAGTGAAGCATCTGTGAGATTCTTCGCTCCGCTCAGAATGACAAAATGTAAAAAAATATGACTGGTAAAGTATTAGCAGAACGCTACGAAGTGCAGCGACAACTCGGAAAACAAACTGGCCGCCAAACACTGCTGGCTCGTGACTTACAAACTCAAGAATTAGTTGTCATCAAACAGCTATTCCTCGGCAGCGATTTTGAATGGCAAGACCTTAAGCTATTTGAACGGGAAGCGGAAACTTTAAAAGCACTTTCTCAT
Source organism: Microcoleaceae cyanobacterium UBA11344 (assembly GCA_003483675.1). Classification (GTDB taxonomy): domain Bacteria; phylum Cyanobacteriota; class Cyanobacteriia; order Cyanobacteriales; family Microcoleaceae; genus Microcoleus. The sequence goes on along the minus strand of DMYK01000042.1, from coordinate 1,739 downwards.
CCAGCAATTCCTCGCTACCTGGACTATCTGGAAATTGACGAACCAGACAGCAAAGGATTTGCCCTGGTACAGACTTATGTAGATGGGAAAACTTTGGAATCACATTTAACAGCAGGGCGTACTTTTAGCGAAAGTGAGGTGAAAGAATTAGCTAAATCGCTGTTAGAAATTTTGATTTATTTGCACGAACAAAATCCGCCAGTTATTCACCGCGATATTAAACCCAGCAATATTTTACTGCACAGCAGATCCGGCCACACTGTCGGACAAGTTTATTTAGTTGATTTTGGTTCGGTGCAGAACCAAGCTGCAAAATTTGGCGGCACAATTACAGTAGTGGGAACTTACGGATATATGGCACCGGAACAATTTGGCGGGCGATCATTTCCGGCTTCTGACCTCTACGGTTTAGGTGCAACTTTAATTTATTTGGTAACGGGTTTGCATCCTACGGAACTGTCGCAGCAGGATTTGAGAATTCAATTTGCCGATCGGGTAACGCAGCTAAATCCTAATTTAATTGATTGGCTGGAGTGGATGACAGAACCGAGTTTGGAAAAACGGTTATCTTCGGCTGGGGAAGCATGGCGAGCGCTCAAAAATCCCCGCCATATCAACAAAAGTCCTAGGGTGGTGCAGCTGCAAGGCAGCGATCTTAAACTCATAAAAAATTCGGAGTTTATAGAAATTGTAATTCCGCCGCCGGGAATCGGTTTTGGTTTAATTGCCCTGTTTTTGGCTGTGGGACTTCCGAGTATTGTCTTAATTGTCTTATTAGGGAGGTTTTCGTTGTTACCCTATAAGTTAGGGATAAATGACCAATTTTTGACAATAATATCAGGAAGTTTACTATGTGCGATAGGAGTAATGTTTCTCTTTGCACTATTTCGGGAATTGCGTCTCAGAATCGATCGGCAGCAAATCTCCTATAGCTGTCATCTGCTAGGGTTGAGATGGAATCATTCCCGGCCAGCTCCCAGACAGGACATTTCCTATTGGGAAATTGAAGAAATTGAATACAACGTTTATGAGGTGATTATTCAATCCGGCAACCAAAAATATCGAATAGGAGTGAAGCAGGGACTAAGTGAATCAGAAATCGAGTGGTTAGCAACAGAACTTAGCCAGTGGTTGGGATTGAAAATTAAAACAACTTTGTCGCTCAATTCATTTGTTGACAATTCACTCTTGTACTAACCTTTTCAGGTATAGCGTCCGCCCCCTCGCCAAGTCTGAGGTGGACGAGTCCCTCTTCCCCGCTTTCTCTCAATCTTATGCAGCATCGATCCCGATCGCCCGTAAAATGCTATCAAAGGGGTTTGGCAAGTAGCGCTGACCCCGATCATCTGTTAACTTGGAGATATTCTTGTGGACTTATCGCTAATTCCGGCACAGCCGAAACCAGGACTGCTCAACGTCCTCATCGAAATTACCGCCGGTAGCAAAAACAAGTACGAATTTGATAAAGACTTACAAGCCTTTGCTCTCGATCGAGTGCTCTATGCCTCAGTGCAATACCCTTGCGACTATGGCTTCATACCCAATACCTTAGCCGATGACGGCGACCCCCTCGATGGCATGGTGATGATGGATGAGCCCACATTTCCAGGGTGCGTGATCGCGGCTCGTCCGATCGGAATGCTAGAAATGATCGATGGAGGCGATCGCGACGAGAAACTGTTGTGCGTGCCCGACAAAGATCCACGCTACGCTCACTATAAGTCCCTCAAAGACGTAGC
>DMYK01000338.1 GCA_003483675.1 Microcoleaceae cyanobacterium UBA11344 | reverse complement strand
AGAACTTGGATAGCAGCAAGTAGATGGTGTTACAACCAAGCAATTGCCATTCTCAAAACCGAAAAAATTGGCAAATATGAATTGCGTAAACGCCTTATGAATTCAGCACCTAAATGGGTGTCGGAACAACCATACAATCCTCGTCAACTCGCAGTATTTCAAGCAGCTTGCTCACAAATCCGCCGACAAATCTCAAGGAGTAGCTAAATTTAGAAGTTGTAAAGATAATTCTCAAACTATTAGATTTCAAAAAGATAACTGGAAGTCAAACACTTTCTATCCTCGTGAAACAAAAGGGTTGTCTTTTCAGGCTGCGGAACCTATTTTAGAGGTAATGCAACATGAGCCAACTCTCAGCCTGATCAACGGGCAATGGTTCATCTGCTATGCTGTTGACACTATTACTCCTACACCTACTCAATCCGACTTAGTTATTGCTTTAGATCCAGGCGTTAGAACATTTATGACTGGTTTTGACGGTCAAAACGTGCTGGAATTGGGCAGAGGTGATATCGGTCGAATTTATAGATTGGCTAGACATCTGGATAAGTTAATGTCTCGAATTGGGTTAAACAAAGGTGGTCAATTCAAACAGCTACGCTATCGGATGAGAAAAGCCGCGTCGGCCATTCGGATTAAGATTAAAAACTTAGTTTCAGAATTGCATAATAAGACCGCTAATTACCTAGTCAGTAAGTACAAGTTAATTTTCTTGCCCACATTTGAAACTCAACAAATGGTGAACAAAGGCAAAAGAAAACTTACTACTAAAACAGCAAGAGCGATGGTAACGTTGAGTCATTATCGTTTCAAGCAAACGTTGAAGCATCAAGCAACTAAATATGGTTGTGTTGTAGTGGACGTAACTGAAGAGTATACCAGTAAAACTTGCTCAAAATGTGGTCATGTTCATCGTAAATTGAGTGGTTCAAAAACATTCAAATGTCCCGAATGTGGACATACTCTGGACAGAGATTTGAATGGCGCTTTCAATATTTTGTTGAAAGCTTTGAGAGATACCTCCATGTCGGGAGAGCTTGCTGCTTTTCAGATTATGCCATACACAGTGGATTTAGGTACATTCCTAGATTTACCGGGTTAAATGTATCTGGATGGAACTTTGGATCAATATGTGATCAAAGAGGTGATTGATGAAGATCCTATTCAATTTCAGCAGAAACTCGTAGTTTTGATGACGTGCAACAGGACTGAAAGACTAGATTCCGCCATGTTACGCAAAGGGAGAGTGGATTTTATCGGTGAATTTACGCACAAATTTGTCTGAGCGGTATGAGATCAATATGATGTCAAAGAGCGGGAGTCTCAAACTAGAAAATCCCCGAATGTCATGAATTTCAGGAAAAAATTTTGCTAGCACCTCTAGCACCTATGGACAAAACCCCATCAAAAATGATATGTATGATGGGTGAGACCCTCCAGGGGGTTGGTGCGATCGACTAAATCAGGGTAAAAACACTGTTGCTGTTAAACAAAATTGTGCCAAGTTGACATATATTGAGGAAAGCCCAAACCGTGCAAACTAAGCCAGTTCAGCAAAAAAGTCAGGTACTGATCAGGTATGCAGAGGGAAAAACTTTGATGGTCCACCAATCCGCAGAGGCTGCCGTGTCCGAAGGTGTTATCAAAGAGAAAGAGCGATTTCAGCGGTTGGTGGAACACTCGCCCGATGCCGTGGCAATGGTAGATGCCGAAATGCGCTATCTGTGCGTTTCCAGTCGCTGGGAAACAGATTTTGACTCCTGTGGCGGCGACGCAATTGGTGGGTATCATTGGGAGCTGTTTCCCGATCTCCCGGAATATTGGTGGCAAAATGCTCGGGCTTGTTTGGCTGGAGTGTTGCAATACAGTGAGTTTGTGGCTGCGCGATGGACTACATCTAAGCGCGAGCAAATCGGATTGGACGGACGCGAATGGGTAAAATGGTCATTTCAGCCTTGGAAAAATAGCGATAGTTCGATCGGGGGCTTGATGATATCTATTGAGGAAGTAGCTGACCAAAAATTATCAATAAATCGCCCCCAAAAATTGACATCAGAGTTCAAAATTCCGCAGTTAGAAATCAGCTCGGAACTAACTCAAATTGCCCTAGATAGTGCCGCTGATATAGTTTTATGCACTAGGTCAGACGGTCAAATTTGCTATGCTAACCAAGCAGCTTGTCATCTTTTAGGATACTCGCAATCGGAAATACTTAAACTCAGATTTATCGACATCGACTCGCAGTTGTCAGCAGCGGATTTGCCCGCGCACTGGAGGGAACTCAAACACCAAAGTAACCTCACTTTTGAATCCTGTTACACAACCAAAGGCGGGACAAGTTTGCCCGTCGAAGTTAAGGTCAATTATTTAGAATACGCTGGTTGTGAATACCGTTTTGCGATCGCCCGCGATATCTGCGATCGCCAAGTAGCAGAATCAACCCTTTTAGAGGCTAAAGAGCAACTTCAAGCTGTCTTGGACGCTGTGCCCGGATTAGTTTCTTGGGTAAGTTCCGATTTGCGTTATTTGGGAGTAAATCGGCATTTAGCTGCTGCTTATCAATTACCCGCCGAAATATTTAATGGTCAACAAGTAGGTTTTTTAGAGACCAGCCCCAAATTTAATGATTTAGTATACGAATTTTTTTCGAGCCGTGAGAAAAAGACATCTCAAGAAGTAACAGCTAGTATCCGAGGAGAGAACAAAACTTACTTGATCGTGGCTCAAAAATACCATAAAAGTACGGCTGCGGTGTTTGTGGGATTGGATATTACAGAACGCAAACAGGCTATGAAAGCTTTGCAAGAATCCGAGCAAAGCCTGCGGGAACAAGCGACGAAATTGGAGGAAATGCTGTTAGTATTGCAGCGCACTCAAACTCAATTGATTCAAACAGAAAAGATGTCGTCTCTGGGGCAGTTGGTAGCAGGAGTAGCTCACGAAATAAACAATCCTGTTAGTTTTATTTATGGGAATATCAGCCACGCCAGCGAGTACGTTAAAGAACTGCTGCGCTTAGTGGAACTTTACCAAAAGTATTATCCCAATCCAGGGCGGGAAATTCAATATCTGACCGAAGAATTAGACTTAGAATTTGTTAAACAAGACTTGATCAAACTGCTTAATTCAATGAAACTGGGTTCGGAAAGGATTCGGGATGTAGTGCGATCGCTCCGCTTGTTCTCGCGTCCCGACGAAGCCGAAATGAAGTTTGCAGACATCCATGAAGGTTTGGACAGCACTTTGCTAATCTTGCAAAATCGCCTGCAAGCTAAAGGGGGACGACCGGGGATTTCTCTCGTTAAAGAATACGGAGATTTGCCGCAAGTCCAGTGCTATGCCGGACAGCTAAATCAAGTGTTCATGCACTTGTTAACAAATGCAATCGATGCTTTGGAAGAAGGGGGTAAAAATCCCGAAAAATATGGTATAATCCCAAGTCAGTCTCCGTTATTTTCAGACAAATCGGAATCTCAAATATTGAATCCTGAAATTCGGATTCGGACGGAGTTGGTAGGGGAAAGTGAAGTGGCGATCGCCATTAGCGACAATGGCCCTGGCATGACACCAGAAGTCCTGGGCTGCATCTTTGACCCTTTATTTACTACTAAACCCCTAGTAACGAACACAGGTTTGGGCCTGTCAATATCTCACCATTTAGTAGTCGAAAAACACGGCGGTCAATTGCAGTGTTTTTCTCGCCCCGGAGAGGGAACAGAGTTGATCATTAAAATTGCGATCGGCAAAAGTTAATTGTAGGGTGCGTCAGCTATTGGCAGATCGATAATCGAGAAAATAACGCCATTTTGACGCACATTACTACTACAATAATCACAATGCAACCGGAAACGAAATAATATGGTAATCGAGGGGCTCAAATTTCAAGTACCTCCAGAAAAGTGGGAGGCATTTATTCGGCGAGATGAGGAAGTTTGGACTGCTGGATTAAGAAGTTTTCCCGGTTTTTTGGGCAAGGAAATTTGGGTAGATCCGGTACAAAATGAGGTGGTGATAGTGATTCGCTGGCAAACTAAAGAGCTTTGGAAGTCGGTGCCGCAAAGTGTAATCGACGAGTTAGACGCAAAAATGGGCGATTTGCAAATGCCGATCGCCGAAAGCCGCGAATATCAAGTTCGCAAGTTTTTACATTAGTTAGTCATTAGTCATTAGTCATTAGTCATTAGTCATAAGTTATTAGTCATATCGTTTCCGGTTGCAT
>DMYK01000145.1:5575-9010 GCA_003483675.1 Microcoleaceae cyanobacterium UBA11344 | reverse complement strand
ATCCGTATCGTGCCCTTCTTCCTTCTCAGGCTTTTACTGCTTTTTCTAAGGGGAATCCCAGCTTTTCTCGCTGTTCTAAATAAAGCTGAGCCACCCGCCGCGCCAAGTTGCGAATTTTGGTGATGTACCGAGTTCTTTCCGTTACCGAAATCACACCTCTCGCATCTAATAAATTGAAAGTGTGAGAACATTTTAGCACATAATCAAGACTAGGCAAAACTAATCCTTTCTTGGTCAATTGTTCTGCCTCTTGTTCGTACAGTCCAAACAGCGTAAACAACAATTCTGGATTAGAAGCTTCAAAGTTATAGGTACACTGTTCTATTTCTCCTTGCAGATGAACGTCGCCGTAAGTGATGCCATCTTTCCACTGAATTTTGGTCATAGAATCGACTTCTTGCAGATACATTGCGAGGCGTTCTAGTCCGTAGGTAATTTCAATGGATACGGGGCGACAATCAATGCTACCGCACTGTTGAAAGTAGGTAAATTGGGTGATTTCCATGCCGTCGAGCCAGACTTCCCAGCCGACTCCCCAAGCTCCTAATGTAGGAGATTCCCAGTTATCTTCTACGAAGCGAATGTCGTGGTCTTCTGGTCTAATTCCTAATGCTCTCAGCGAGTCTAAATAGATTTCTTGGATGTTAGGAGGAGATGGTTTAATTAGGACTTGATATTGATAGTAATGTTGAAAGCGATTGGGATTTTCGCCATAACGTCCATCGGTGGGACGACGACAGGGTTCGATGTAAGCAACTGACCAAGGTTCGGGCCCAATTGCTCTGAGAAAGGTGTGGGGATTCATGGTTCCTGCACCCTTTTCTGTGTCGTAGGATTGGGCGATCAGGCAGCCTCGATCGCTCCAAAATTTGTTTAAGGTGGCAATGACTGATTGAAAGTTCACTGGTTTAAATCTGGTTAGTAAGTGTCTCAACTTATTTAAGCATACAAAAGGCAGGGTTTATTAGAATAAACCCTGCCGACATCAGATGTGCTGTGAAAATTTAGGAAGTTTCGATCGCATTCTCGTTTAGTCTGCGGGAGCGAGGGAAACTAAGAGAGTGATGTTGTTAATGCCGATGACATAAACGGTGTCTCCCGGTGTTAAGGTGATTTGGCGATCGCACCGTGCGGGCCACCAGCTACCTTGGAAACGGACGCGGCCAGTTTGATTTGGGTAAATTGATTCATCGACAACTGCTTCTTCGTTGAAGTAGTTGAAATTAGTGTTGATGTAATTGTCGATTAACATATTATCTGCTGTGCTGTAGGTTTTAGCGGAAAAAATAGAACCGAAAGCTTTTACTACGTTGAACATATCCCTGACTCCTTTTGTATTAGTATATAATGTAATTTTGTTTGTATGCGATTTGAGAGGCTGCATTTCCTGGGTGGAGATTTATTTATTACCCTTATATTTCATTGTTCTTGCCTTTTCTCCTTCGATCGGGATAAAATGCTAAGAGTTTTGGAAATGTTTAAGGGAATTAAGAATCTGTTTTGAGTCATCATCAATCCAGTAATTGCTAGGGACTGAATTCAGGATTTACTGGTTTGGTAGTTAGTGGGATTTATCTCAAGGGTGGATGTTGTTACCTACATTAGAGATTGACTGATTCCGCATTACTGCTGCTGTGAAACTGTGAGATTTTTGGGTGGGCTTTTTGGGTGGGATTGTTTGACTAAGTTGTGACTCACTTGCTTTACATTTACTAATTTGCCAGAAGTCAAATGTCTTTGGTGCGATCGGCATTACACTTTCCGGCCCTGGTAATGGCACAGGACAATTTTGACCAGGGGAACAACGATTTTATAGGCTTTTCCGGCTATTCCTCAGCCAAACTCCTGTGCCACTTACGCCAACTGACACAGGACTAGGTAAATTATGAATTTACACACTCTGGAGCTCGAAACCCGGAAGATCTGTAAATTGCCCAGGAATTACGCATAGCATCTAAATCAGCCTGTCTTGTGCAATCCCCCTAGAAAAGCCCCTATCCATAGGATGACTGCGTAAGTCTATCTACTTATAACCCTAGACTTGAGTCTCTAAAATTTGTTTGATACCGCATAATTGTGACAGGAATTCTGAATAAAGTTTTAGCCAATTGAGACAAGCCGAATTTTAATTTAAGCGACTGCGACAACTCTTGCCATGAAACTTGTACAAATCCAAAGCGAGTGTAAAATGCGGCTCGTCGGGAACCCAAACATTCTAAATATAGCGGTTGTATAGCCTGTGCAATTAAATGTTTGGCGAGGTAGCTTCCTAAACCTCGATCGCGCCAATCTTTCATCACCACCAAACTGCCCAATTCTTGCGCTCCCGCAAAGTTCCGCAACTGTCCGCAAGCAGCCAGATTCCCATCACATTCTATCACCCAGAATTGCTGCCAGCGTAACTGAGTTGGATCGAGTTTTGCGCTCCATACCAACATTCTAATTGACCCCATATCTTGAGCTGAGGCGGGGCGGAGGAGGCATTGTGACGGTAATAAACCAGAATTCTGACTCATTAGTTTTGATATGATGATAATAGGACTAAGCGAAAAAAACCCGGTTTCTCCGAAAAATCCTGGATACTCCTTTCAGATATTCACGCAGAAACCGGGTTTTTGGCACCGCGTGAATCCAGGAACGTATAAAAAAACCATACAATATTATGCCAATTTATTTCTACAGCACTCGCGGCGACTACGGCAGTTTTTCTAATTTTTCCGATCGCGGCTTCGAGTTAGACGGAGAATACTGGCCAACTAGCGAGCATTATTTTCAAGCACAAAAGTTTCCGGGTACGCCTCACAGCGATCGAATTCGCCAAGCAAAAACGCCGAAAGATGCAGCGAAAATGGGGCGCGATCGCTCTCTTCCCCTGCGTCCAGATTGGGAACAGGTGAAAGACGAGATTATGAAAAAAGCTGTCCTGCGTAAATTTGAAACTCATGGGGAAATTCGCGAATTTTTACTAGCTACTGGCGATCAGGAAATAGTCGAAGATTCACCCATTGATTACTATTGGGGTTGTGGGAAAGACGGGAGTGGCAAAAATATGTTAGGACTAATTTTAATGGAAGTGCGAGAGATATTGCGATCGCGCACCCAAGACTAAAATAAAACTCACAGGTTTGTAGTAAAAACTTCAGTCCTTTCTTCTTCAAGAATCCACCAAAGACTCAAGTCCTAACTACGAATAAGAGCAGAAGGCTGCGTTAAGCTTGGACTAACGCAGCCTTGAGGTTTGAGTTCAAGCAAGTCTCCAATGCTTATCTTTTGGATAAAAAACTAAGGCAACATTCACAAGAATTGAGCCATCTTTTTTGCCTGTCGAGTAAATTTGCCATGTACCTGTGGGAACCTCCCGCAGATAGGGTTTATTTTGCCTTAGCCGATCGTAGATTGAGCTTTTTGAGCATTGTACTAATTCGGCGGCACGTT
>DMYK01000145.1:1763-5548 GCA_003483675.1 Microcoleaceae cyanobacterium UBA11344 | reverse complement strand
CTGTTCGCTGTTATAATTAGTCCTGAGAAATCCTCGGTCTATATAGACCAAAAACAACATTTCTTGTGCTACTGGTTGCAGCCAGTGGCTCCCGAAAACTGATAAGCAATTGAGAGCGTCTCTAGTACCACCTAGGGGCGCTTGTTTGCTTGTTAAAGGCAGTGTAACACTGTAACACTGTAACAGAAAATTTAGATGACTTGTTTAGCGGGTTGGGGGATTTCGGGCAGAAGCAGTTGAGGGCGTACATTCAAAATTATTCGTTTTTGACAATTTTGGCAACATCAAAAAGTTGTTTTGATGGAGTCAAGCTCTATAATAATCCTTTTTATGGCTTTTTCGATTTACATGAATTAGATGAGTTTACGCTCGATGATGCTGTAGCTTTGTTAAATCAGATTGCTAACTTAGAAGGGAATAGTGAATTAGCATCTTTTATTCAAAGTCCAACAGGGCGCGATCGCATTAAAGTTGTCCATTACCTTTCTGGTGGCATTCCTCGCGTCTATATGGTTTTTTCCGCTTTTCTGATGACCCGCGAATCGCTAGATCAATTGGTAGAACCGTTCATGGCAATGCTGGATTATCTCACGCCATACTATCAGGATCGGATGAAATATATTTCAAATCAACAACGAAAGATAGTTGATTTTTTGTGCGATCGAGGTGGTGCTGCACCAGTCAAAGAAATTGCTAAACGCTGTTTTATTGAGCAGCGAACTGTATCTAGCCAACTTAAAGATTTGCGAGAAAAGGGTTATGTGAAAAATGAAGAAACTGGACGGGAATCTTGGTATGAATTGCGGGAACCATTGATGCGTTTTTGTCTGGAGGTAAAGAAGCAGCGCAATCAACCGATTCGATTAATTGTGGATTTTTTGCGGTTTTGGTATACGCGGAAAGAGTTGCAGCAGCGATTGGGATTGAGGATGGCGGATGTTGATTTTGCGGACAAAGAAAGTCATTTTTGAGTATCGGCAAAATTTGGAACAGATTCCACTTGATGCTGTGATGGAACGAGAATATTATACGCGGGCGCTTGAGGCTATTGAGAGAAATGAAGAAGACCCGCTTCTCAAGGCTTATTTTGATGAAATTGAAAATTGTCGCGAACAGAAAGATGATGTTTCTGCTTTAGAATATGCGGAAAAGTTGGTAACAAATCGTGGCGACGCAAAGGATTGGTCAGTAAAGGGATACTTCTTAAATAGGCTGGAACGTTACGATGAAGCTTTGGAATGTTTAGACAAAGCTATTGAAATTGACTCCAATTATGCGAGGGCTTGGGTTTTACGAGGCGATGTACTCAAGAACCTCAAACGCTATGATGAAGCCTTAGAATCTTATGATCGATCGAACTTGGCGATCGAGATTCATCTGTCTTCTTCAATCGCGCCGCCATTCTCGTATTGAATCGTTGGGATGAAGGCCTCATCGCCTTAGACGACGCATTCCAACGACTCGAACCAGACAACGAAGCTAGTTCCGAAGATGCCGAGTTAATTATCCGTAACCTGTTCGCAAACACGCAATATCCAATCATATATCAAACTCGCATCAAATAAGTAAAACAGGACTTACGCATTCCGACAAAGAAACCGGGTTTTTTACCTAATCTGTCGGTAACAATGCGTCTTTTCGTAAAAAAACCCGGTTTCTGGGCCCATGTACTATAAAATAGGTATAAAATAGAAATTGATGCTACTAGCAATGGAGTCATCCCCATGACAGCAACAATTCCCACTCAAACTTTGCCAGAAATCATCTACCCAGACAGCGACGGAAAACCCATGTCTGACAATACGAAACAGTTCCAATTAATTGTGAAAATTCAAGGCGGAATAGATGCCTTATTCAAAGACAACGAAAATGTCTTTGTAGCAGGTGATTTGCTGTGGTATCCCGTCGAAGGAGATAACAAAACTCGCCAATCACCTGATATTATGGTAGTCTTTGGCAGACCAAAAGGTGACAGAGGTTCCTACAAACAGTGGGTTGAAGATAATATTGCGCCACAAGTTGTCTTTGAAATCATCTCGCCGGGAAACCGCATGGGAACAATATTTAAGCTTTTTAAGTTCTACGATAATTATGGAGTCGAAGAATATTATGTCTACGATCCAGATGATAATGAGTTAATGGGTTGGGTGCGAAATGAGGGAAAACTAAACTATATTGAATCAATGGAGGGTTGGGTAAGTCCGCGTTTGGAAATACGTTTTGAAACTGCATCGGGAGACTTAGAAATTTATCGTCCCGACGGACTAAAGTTTTTGTCTTATGTGGAGTTGTCAAGACAAATGGAACAAGCGCAAAAAAAAGCCGATCGCCTATCGGAAAAATTGCGAGAAATGGGGATAAATCCAGAGGAAGTTTGAAACCCACGACGATTTATGTCGCTTGTAGTCGAGTCTAGATCCCCCTAAATCCCCCTTAATAAGGGGAGTAGGGGTTGACTTTGAATTATATTGTCCCTCCTTAAAAAGACAGACTTTGACAACGATCTTGTCCCCCCCTTACTAAGGGGGGCTAGGGGGGATCGGAAATACTGTAGAAGGAAGATAGTTCGATCGCCCTTACCATCAATTCCCAGACAAACTCTTAACAAACTCTCCATGTTCAGCCGAATTAATTCCCTCCTGCAACACCGCCATCACCTGCGCTAAATCACCCTCCAACAAAGCCGTCACAGCCAACCACAAACCAGGAAAAACTACGCTGTGTACAACACCATTCTCATCAGGTTTAATAGAAACATACTTGCCTTTATCTAGCCTAAACCAATACAAACTTTTTTCGTTAATCTGCCAAACAATATACTCCTGCACCCCATTTCGCCGATAAGCTTTTTTCTGATCGTGCAAATCGTAAGACGCGGTACTAGCCGCTATTTCTACAATCAATTCCGGCGCACCTTGCACGTAATCATCATCAGTAATGCGCGAATTTCCCCCATTTTCAATTCGCAACAATGCGTCTGGCTGCGGTTCATTATCGCCATCTAAGAGTACCGTTGCATTGTCATTCAAATCAACTCCTGGTGTTGCTACCCAATAGTTGGACAACCATCCTATAATCATGGCATGAGGTTGACCGTGACTTCTGGAACGTACTGGGGATGGCATATACACAACTCCTTCTATTAGTTGAGCTTTGCTAACGTGTGACATGGCGAGATAGCGATCGTGAAATTCGGGCTGCGAAAGCCGATCGCCATTTTCCAGGGGCAGCATTTTTTCCGCATCTTCCGAAGGAGTTTGTTGCTCGATTTTTTTGGTAGTTTTTACAGATGTTTGAGTCATAAGATATTACCTTAGAACGCAGGTACAGAAACTCGAAACAGGAAATGGTAAAATAAATAAGCACTTATTTACATTATACACTTAACATTGTGTAAGTCCTTTTATGTAATATCTTATGCAAAATCCTCGCCAAATAGCCTTGATCGCACTCCGCGAAGTCCACCGTCGCGGTGCATTCGCAGATGTCGCCCTCGATCGCACTTTCCGCAATTGTCAACTAACCGACCTCGATCGGCGTTTAGTCACAGAATTAGTCTATGGTAGTGTCAGGAGAATGCGATCGATCGACTTTATCATCGACAAACTAGCCACAAAAAAATCCTCCCAACAACCGCCAGAACTCCGTACCATCCTACATTTAGGCTTATATCAACTAGAATACTTAACTCAAATTCCCCCCTCCGCCGCCGTCAATACCACAGTTCAACTAGCAAAAGAAAACGGCTTTTCAGGACTCAGCAGTTTTGTCAATGGTTTATTGCG
>DMYK01000145.1:0-1726 GCA_003483675.1 Microcoleaceae cyanobacterium UBA11344 | reverse complement strand
ATTCCCCTCAACAACCAGAGACTGAAATCACCTCTAATCCCCCCCCTTACCAAGGGGGGGCTAGGGGGGGTTTGAATTTCCTAAAATTACCCGAAAATCCAATCCAACGCCTAGGAATTATCCACAGCTTCCCCGACTGGATTGTAGAATTGTGGCTCGAACAAATAGGCGAAACCGAAACAGAACAACTCTGCGAATGGTTCAATCAATCCCCCACAATTGACCTCAGAATCAATCCTTTAAAAAGCTCGATCGCCCAAATCGAAACCGCCTTCAAATCCCAAAACATCAGCGTTAGCCGCCTCCCACACTTACCCCAAGCCCTAAGACTAAATGGCAGCACCGGCGCAATTCAAAACCTCCCCGGATATAACGAAGGTTGGTGGACAATCCAAGACAGCAGCGCTCAATTAGTCACCCATTTACTCGACCCACAGCCAGGGGAAACCATCATTGATGTCTGCGCCGCACCGGGAGGAAAAACCACCCACAGCGCCGAATTAATGCAAGATACAGGCACGATTTATGCCTGCGACAAAACAGCAAATAGACTCAAAAGACTCAAAGAAAATGCAGACAGACTCCAGATGAAATCAATCCAAATTCATACCGGAGACAGTCGCCATTTTCCAGAATTTATTAACCTAGCAGACAGAGTTTTATTAGACGCACCTTGTTCCGGGATCGGCACCCTCCACCGCCGCGCCGACGCCCGCTGGCATCACACACCCGAAAACATCCAAACACAATCCCAATTGCAATCAGAATTATTAGCAAATGCAGCGACATTTGTCAAGTCCGGCGGCGTATTAGTTTACGCAACTTGCACAATCCATCCCTTAGAAAATGAACAAATTGTGCGATCGTTCTTAGATAGCAATCCTAACTGGCAAATCGAACCGCCAACAATAGATTTACCCGTCCAACCATCACCGGAAGGATGGGTAAAAGTTTGGCCGCACCGAAATCAAATGGACGGCTTTTTTATGGTGCGGCTCAAACGAAATTAGGTTGTTGTAGAGTTGAAAGTCGCAATTACATCTGCGTTAATCTGCGTTAATCTGTTTTAATCTGCGGTGAAAAATTCAAAATTCGCTTATTGTGGCGGTTCTTGATAATGAGTCTGCTCTTGATAATTAGTCGGCTCTTGATAACCAGGATCTTGCCACTCGCGACGCCGAGGTTCAGGATTAGGATTGTAAGGGACGATCGCACCATCATCATTCACAATCATCCCCCGAATAATCTCATTCGGCTGCACCGGTTTCGCCTTAATACTGCCTTTGCGGCCCTCCAACTTCGGCAACTTCGGAAACTCCTCAACCGGCATTCCCTTAACCGCTTGACTCATAAAATCGCGCCAATTATACGCCGCCGTACCGCTACTTCCCGCCGTCGGATAATTGTCATCATTCCCCAGCCAAACCCCAGTCACAACCTGCGGAATGTAACCAATAAACCACAAATCCCTGACCTTTTCCGAAGTACCGGTTTTGCCCGCTACAGAGCGATCGGACAAAGCCGCAGGCCCCCCCGTACCGCCTTGCACAACACCCTCCAACATCCAAGTAGTAATCGCAGCACTATCCCGATCCAAAACCTGCTTCGGTTTAAAATCAGCCTGATAAATCACATCTCCCCGCTGATTAACCACGCGACTAATTCCGTGAGCTTCAATAAAATTCCCTTGGGCTGCTAAAGTACCGTAAGCATTAGTTAACTCCAG
>DMYK01000414.1 GCA_003483675.1 Microcoleaceae cyanobacterium UBA11344 | reverse complement strand
CGGGCAATCAAAACCAAGGCGCAATGGGTAATCAAAACCAAGGCGGAATGGGTAATCTTCTAGGTCAAATCCAAGGCGGAATGGGCAATCAAAACCAAGGCGGAATCGGTAATCAAAACCAGGGCGGAATGGATAATCTTCTAGGTCAAATCCAAGGCGGAATGGGTAATCCTCCACCTCAAAACCAAGGCGGAATGGGTAATCAAAACCAAGGCGGAATCGGTAATCCGAATCCTCAAAACCAAACTCCACCCTTTTCGCCAGCTAACGGTATTAACACCACAGCAGGAAAGGACATTACCGGAGATAGTTTAGATAACTCCATTTTAGGTAGTAGCGGCATAGATACCTTAACTGGAGGAGAGGGTAACGATACACTCTTAGGTTTGCGAGGCAATGATATCCTGATTGGAGTCAATCCATTGAGTGCTACACCCGGAAGTAATGAAACGGATGCGCTGATTGGGGGTAAGGGTAGAGATGTTTTTGTGCTAGGAGATGCCACCAAGACATACTATAGTGGAACAGGAGTTGCATTGATTCAAGATTTCAAGCAGGGAATAGATCAGATTCAGTTACATGGGAGTCTCTCTGACTACAATATTGTTGGTAACTCCATCAATTTGACTGGTACTTCCGACCAAATTGCCATAATTCAAGGCGGCTTTACATCTGAGAGTTTCAAGTTCGTGTAATATCAATTCCGGCTGCACGATATAGTTCGGAGACGGCTTGGCCTTAGTCCCTACCCAAAATAATATTGTAGGGACTAAGGCCAAGCCGTGTCCTAATTTCTTCTTCCCACTTCTTCCTTCGTGTCATAAGCGTCTTCGCGGTTCAATCATACTAATTTGCTGGCAATGCCGATCGCCCTTTAATCCAATCAAGTAAAATAGGATTGACCAATTCCGGCGCTTCATCCTGGGGACAATGGCCAACCCCCTCCAAAGGAATAAACTTTTCAACTGCCGGAAAGTTAGCCAATTCTCGGCCAAGGGCGATCGGCTCCCAAGGGTCATCCGTACCCCACAAAATCAAAACAGGACAGCTCAAACGAGGCAACAAATCCTCCGGTAGAGGTCCTTGAGAATAACTGATAAATGCTACAAATACTTCCACAGCGCCGCTGTCTCGCGCTGGTTTTAACAAGATTTCTATCAGTTCGTCAGTAACAGATTCAGGACAGTGATAAGCTTGCAAAAGCACTTTTCGCACTGTTTTTGGCGTTGCCAATTGTTTAAAAAATAACTGACTAATCCACTTGACATTTAAAACTTTTTGTGCTATAGGCGCTCCAAAACTGCGATACCAAGGCATTTCGGCCCGTTTGCGATCGTGCAACAAACGCAAAGAACAATTGAGTAAAATTACGCCAGAAGCAACATCGGGAAAATCCACTGCGGCTTGCATAATCGCCACACAGCCGATCGAATTTCCCACCAAAAAAGCCGGTCCGCCCGCAACTTCCCGACAAAAATCAGCAATTAGCTGAGCCCAAGTTTCAAACGTATAGTCAATTTCCAGTTTCGGCGCAGGTTTAGCAGAACCGCCAAAACCGATAAGATCGATCGCATAACAGCGACAATCAGCAGCCAATGCCGGCAAATTTTTACGCCAATGGCCCCAAGAAGCGCCGAAACCGTGGACAAACACCACCGCAGGCCCCTGGGTTCCAGCAGTCTGGTAACAAATCGGAAAACCTTTCCACAACCAAGTTTGAGGCGCGACAGCAGTTAACGTAGAAGATACCATAGAAATAAAAAAGTGAAAATTTAAGAATCAGAAAGACTAAAGTCCTTACTACAAACCGTATCGCAATTCGAGGCGATCGCTAGGACATAAATCCCAAACCTTGCTTCTTCCCTTCTCCCCCTCTGCGCCCTCTGTGCTCTCTGCGGTTAAATCCTCTTTCTTCTTCCTTTGCAGCACGAGCCAATATTATGTCACCATTAAAAATGCCGAATTTTTTGCCTTATTGAAATTCCCCCTATGCCAACGATCATTTCCACTGCTGTCGTACCATTTTTAGGGTCAGAAATTGTACCAGATTATGACACCGCCAAAGTAGTTATTTTGCCAATTCCCTACGAAGCTACCACCACCTACCGCCGGGGATGCGAAAACGGGCCCGCGAAACTTCTAGAAGCTTCTCATCAACTGGAGTGCTACGACGAAGAACTCGATTCCGAAGTTTGCTACGATGTTGGAATTTATACCGCATTGCCGATCGCAGATACCCGTAACAGCCAACCAGTTTCATTCCTAGAAATGCTGCGAGTTACGCAAGCCGCAGTGTATCAGCTAATTACGGAAAATAAATTTGTGATCTCCCTCGGAGGCGAACACAGCATCACCGCCGGCGTTGTCGAAGGTTATCGCCAAGCATACCCAGACGAACTTTTCACAGTCGTGCAAATTGATGCCCACGGCGACTTGCGACACGAGTACGAAGGCTCCATTCACAACCACGCCTGTGTGATGCGGCGTATTGTTGATATGGGCTTACCGACATTGCAAATCGGGATTCGCGCTATCTGCAAGGAAGAAGCTGACTTGATTAAAGCCAAACAGCTTAATGTGATTCGAGCTAGGGAAATCGCTACTCAACCGGATTGGGCCGATCGGGCAATTGCCAGCATCACAACTCAGCGGGTATTTTTGACTATAGACTTAGATGGTATCGATCCGACTTTAATTCCAGGGGTTGGCACTCCAGAACCGGGCGGGCTAAATTGGTATTCCCTCACTGGATTTTTGCGCCGTGTCTTCGAGTCCTACGAAGTAATCGGCTGTGACATTATGGAATTAGCACCTATTGTAGACTCTGTAGTGTCAGAATTTACCGCCGCCAAATTAACATACAAACTTATTGGATATCAAGCTCTGGCTCAAGGTTGGCTAAAACAGGACGAGGGATAAATTGGTATAGCCTTTCTCAGGTAAATACACTTAACTGTTAACAGTTAACAGTTAACAGTTAACAGTTAACAGTTAACAGACGGTGCAACCGGAATTGATATCACATCCAGAAAAAATGAGTTTACTAAGGTCAACAATGGGTACTCCGATTAATAGCTACGCTCCCGATTTTGAACTGCCGGGAGTTGACGAAGAAGTTCACCATTTATCTCGATATTTAGAAAAATTTCGGGCGATAGCGGTGATATTTATGTGCAATCATTGCCCTTACGTGCAGTTGTATCTCAATCGCCTTAAAGAAATTCAAGCAGAGTTTCAAGATCGAGGTGTTACTTTAATCGGGATTAATGCTAATGACGCAACTCAATATCCCGATGATAGTTTTGAGAATATGAAAACTTTTGCGGCTAACAATCAACTCAATTTCCCCTACATCCGAGATGTGGCTCAAGATGTGGCTGAAAGTTTTGGGGCTTCTCGAACACCGGAGGTTTTTTTGTTAGATCAAGATGGCAGATTGCGCTACAAAGGTTTGATTGACGATAATGCTGATGATGCAGGCGCTGTGCAGGTGTCTTATCTGCGAAGTGCGATCGGCCAATTGCTCAACAACGAACCCGTAGAACCCACTACTACAGAATCGATCGGCTGTTCTATCAAGTGGCGAGAATAGGGAGATTTTGAATTAACACTTCTGGATTAATTATGTGGGGTGCGCGCTGCGCGCACCTTATTTCTATAATTAGTTAACGAACCGCGAAGACGCGAAGGGCGCGAAGCAAGAAAGAGCAGAAGATGGTTTTATAGTGGTTTTGGAATAAGTTAAAATTAAAGGCTTAAAACTATTTCCGATGGACTTTAAAAATACGCGCGTTCTCAATTTGATGATCCCAGCGATCGCGGCGCTGCTACTACTAATTAGTTGGAACTTGTTTGAAAGCGTTATTCCAGGCACTGTACAACAGCAAACTTCCTTAACTATATCGGCTGCGATCAGTCTCTCACAAGCTTTACAAGAACTCAAAACAGTTTATCAGCAAGGAAATCCCAAGGTTATTATTACTTATAATTTTGGTGCTTCCGGTGCGATCGCACAACAGATTCAGCAGGGAGCTCCGGTAGATGTATTTTTCAGCGCCTCTACTAAACCAATGGATATTTTGCAGCAATCGAACCTGCTAATTAACGACACGCGCCGCAATTTGTTGACAAATCGCTTGGTTTTGATTACTCCCAAAAACGGCGTAGTTTTGAGTGATTTTAAACAGTTGACAGATGCCAGAATCCAGAAAATTGCGATCGGCGAACCCAAGAGCGTACCTGTGGGACAATACGCTCAGGAAATGCTGACTACAATAGGATTGTGGCAGCAAATTCAACCGAAATTAGTATTAGGAAACAATGTTCGCCAGGTGCTGACTTTTGTCGAAAGTAGCAATGCGGATGCTGGTATAGTCTACACCACAGATGCCAAAGCATCGCCAAAAGTCGCGGTACGCGCAACGGCTGCGAAAAATTGGCACTCGCCAATAGTTTATCCCCTCGCAGTTATCAGAAACAGTCGCAATCCCGCTGCTGCTAAAGAATTTGTTGAGTTTTTGGCAGGCGATCGAGCTAAAATGGTATTTCAGAAATACGGATTTGGCATAGCTCGTTAATTAGTCTCATACAACCAAATTTTGTAGGGGCGGGTTTTACCAACAATATCTAATTCCCACCAACAATCTATATAAACCCGCCCTCACACAACAGATAACCTTGTGTATTCAAAGAGGTACATTTCTATTTGCCGTTGGGTGGGGGCGGGTTTACGAGATTATTGGTATTAGCCGAAGATTGTTGGTAAAACCCGCCCCTACGAGCGAATCCTAAAATTATACATTTCGATTTATCTTTGGGGGGGCGGGTTTACGAGATTATTGGTATTAGCCGGAGATTGTTGGTAAAACCCGCCCCTACGAGCGAATCCCAAAATTATACATTTTGATTTATCTTTGGGGGGGCGGGTTTAGGAAATTATTTGTTTGAGGCAATTATTGTTGGTGAAACCCCTCCCTACGATTTATGGAATTTGATATTTCTCCGCTCTGGATATCTCTAAAATCATCAGCCATCGCCACATTCTTTACCTTCTTTCTCGGAATATCCGCCGCGAGGTGGATGCTTTCAACTCGCATCAAAGGTAAAGCTTTGATTGAAGGGATTTTCATTTCTCCTTTAGTTTTGCCGCCGACTGTAGTGGGATTTTTACTGCTGATGTTGTTTGGCAGAAATGGGCCGATTGGTCAATTTTTGCTACAATTCGGATTCAATGTTATTTTTACTTGGCAAGCCACGGTAATTACAGCAACTG
>DMYK01000201.1:238-5534 GCA_003483675.1 Microcoleaceae cyanobacterium UBA11344 | reverse complement strand
CTCAATATTGAAGATTTGCACCAAATTTTGCTAACCGAGGGTCTCATGGCCTCAGAGACCCCAGCCAGCGACTATTTAGTTGTGCCTCAAACCCCTGAAGCTGCGGCGGCCGCTTTTTTGTACGCGAGAAAACTCCGAGAGTCTAGCGACCTAGTGCGGGTAGAAATAGATTTAGAGAGTCGCGAGACGGAGGAGGCGGCGCGGGAATATGCTCGCGATCGACGCATTGCTCAAATTGCGTGGGTGAATGCCGAAGGATTCCCGACAATTGAAACAGTAAATTAAAAGTTGTTACAGAACACTTTTTGTTCTTATTAACATAGTGAGCGTTAGTCCCCAGTTGAAGAGTCAAAGTCAAAAATGCTGTTTAACTCCACATTGTTTTTAGGATTCTTGGTAGTTGTGGTGTATGTGTATTACTTACTGACACCGCACTACCGACGTTGGTTTTGCTATTGGCTAGCTACTCTTTTTATTGGGCTTGGAGCGTACCATACTCAATTTTAATAGTTGGCTATACCCTGCTGGCTTATAAAACAGCTCGAATCATCGACGATGAGACTAAACAGAGAAACCGAACTACGGCCTTAATTACTTTTCTGGCTGTAGTTATTAGCACTCTGTTTGTGTTCAAGTACGCAAACTTCTTCTTAGATTCGAGTTATTCGCTGTTGGGATTTAGGCTTTTACCTCAACTCAACCTGCTATTACCTCTGGGTATTTCTTTTTACACGTTTTCAACGATTAGCTACATAGTCGATGTCTACAAGGGCGTTACCAAGGCTAGAAAGTCAATCCTCGACGTAGGGCTGTACGTGATTTTCTTCCCTAGCCTGCTGGCTGGGCCGATCGTCCGCGCCGAGGTTCTCATGCCCCAGTTTGCCTGTGATTCATCGGTGGACTGGATTGCGATTCGCAGCGGTATTGCTCAGATTGTCTGGGGAATGCTAAAAAAAGTTTATGTAGCTGATTCGATCGCACCAATAGCCAACGAAGTTTTCGCCAGTCCAGAAAATGTTTCCGGGCTGGGGCTTGTGCTGGGTACATTGGCTTATACCGTTCAAGTATACTGTGACTTTTCGGGTTATTCGGATATTGCGATCGGCTCGGCTCGCCTATTGGGAATTGAACTGCCGAAAAATTTTGAGAAACCTTATTTAGCCTATAGCATTACTGATTTCTGGCGCAGGTGGCACATTTCCCTATCAAATTGGTGGCGCGACTACCTCTACATTCCTCTAGGCGGAAATCGGGGCGGCAATCTCCGCACTTATGCCAACTTGATGATTACGATGCTACTGGGAGGACTATGGCACGGTGCTGGATGGAACTGGGTTGTTTGGGGAGGTTTGCAAGGAGCAATGCTCTCCATTGAACGAGCAACTGGACTTTCATCTAAGCCAACTTCTAAAATCAAGTATTTCATCCGCTGGCTGGTTACCTTGTGTCTAATTTGTACTTCTTGGATATTCTTCCGGGCCTCGAATTTGAACAGTGCCGTTGTCGTATTGGAGCGGATATTCACCTTTGCTGACGGGCGGATACCCATTGACTATCGGCCGCTATTCTACATAGCCACAATTCTGCTAGTTGAATGGTTTGATTTGAAGCAAAAATGGATGAGTTGGACACAAAACCACCCAAATTCGCTCAAGTGGATTACTTGTGCAATGGCGATCGCGCTAATGTTTACCTTCGCCGGTGCTTCAAGTTCAAATTTCCTTTACTTCCAGTTCTAATCGGTCGGCTTAAAAAATCATGAATCAGATATTTAATGACAAGGCCATTCCCAATTTAAAAACCACAGTACGCTGCATTGCTGTGGATTTGTCAAAGGTATTGTTGGCAGTGGTATTATTAGAAACACTCTTGCAAGTTATTGCTCCTGAGTATACTAATAATGTTTTCGATCGGGAATTCACAGGCGGTCATCCCATCGCCGTTAGCAGTCCCGGCAATCGTGGCCCGGTCATCCCGATTAAAAAAGCTCCAGGCGAGTTGCGAATCCTGGGAATGGGAGATTCCACCACCTTCGGTACTGGGATTGCTGCGGAAGATACTTGGCCAGCCCAGCTAGCAACTGTTTTTCATAAAAATGGCACTAAGGCAACCTACATCAATAGCGCTTTAGAGGGTTATACCCTTAAGGAAATCAACACGGTTTACCGGAACCTGTGGTCTCAGTACCAGCCAGATTTAGTCATACTGGCGGTAGACAACAACTTGGTCTCGATGACCTGGTTTCGTCGCGATGACAAATCAGTAACTGCAAACCCTTATCTGCAGCCAATTGCCAAATCCAAGCTGGCGGGTCTGAAAAACCAGTTCCAAATCTTAGCTACCCCGTCTTGGCTGAAAATCAACGCCCAAAAATGCTTGTACTTCCTGGGTTTGGCAAACAACAACCTGAAACCGGATGTTCCTTTGGGCGCAACCCTAGCCTTGGGTTGGCAGCAGGCTGATTTGCCTCCCGATGTCACTGAAAGAGCTTGGAAGCAATTCGAGACCGATTTGAGCGTACTCCGGGACTCCGTTGCCGCTGACGGCCACTCTTTGGCTGTGGTGTACTTGCCTCCTCGCTTTATGGCTTTTGACGGCTTTTCTGATAACGAACAGCAAGTACCTAGACAGCGGCTGACTATGGATGCGGGGAAACGACTTGGGGAAATTAGTAAGTCCCTTGGTTTGCCCTATGTCGATTCTACTAAAGGAGTTCAGGAGGGGCGATCGCAAATTGCTCAAAAAGAAGGTCGTTTTGCCCCGATGTATATTAAATTTGATACCGTTCACCTTGACAAAGACGGTCACAAAGCTGTGGCTGAAGATTTGTTTGGGCTGCTTGGCAAATCAGACAAAGCTCGATAAGGTTAATCAACATCCGAAGAATTGAGAACACTGTGTCACATACTATCGTTACGAATATTTGCGAAGGGATTGCTGATTGCGTCGGCGCTTGTCCGGTGGCTTGCATTCACCCCGGTCCAGGCAAAAATGTCAAGGGTACGGATTGGTTTTGGATTGATTTTGATACCTGCATTGACTGCGGCATTTGTTTGCAGGTATGTCCTGTCGAAGGTGCGATCGTCGCCGATGAGCGGCCAGAGTTACAGCAAACACCCACTTGATTGAATTGACTCTTTTCTTCCTTTGTGTCCTTCGCGTCTTCGCGGTTCGTTAAAGTTCTATAGGGACTTTTTTTACTAACCGCAGAGGGCGCAGAGGACACAGAGAGGAAGGCGAGAAACATCAAAAAATCTCAGGTTTAGATATTGTAAGTGCAGGTAATTAATTATAAACTCTTCCTCTTCCCTTCTCTTTTCTTCCTTTGTGTCCTTCGTGTCTTCGCGGTTCGTTGTTTTTTAGAGAAGATCAAAGCCCGATCGCACTTGACAATAAAACCTACAATAAAATCCAATGCAATCGATCGCACTTTCTGACTCTCACCTTTTATCCATCCGCAGCCACGCCGAAAATACTTACCCTGAAGAGTGCTGCGGTTTATTACTCGGTCAAGTTACAGGCGATCTTAAAACTTTAGTAGAAGTTTTGCCAACTAAAAATGCTTGGAGTGCGGAAGCTGAAGATCATTGCCCGGAACAAAAAGTATTGACAAAACAACGCAGATATGCTATATCACCAGCAGATATGCTGAAGGCGATGAAAGATGGGCGCGATCGCGACTTGGCAATTATCGGCATCTACCATTCTCACCCAGATTGTGCTGCGGTGCCCTCAGAGTGCGATCGAACCCTAGCCTGGCCACAATACTCCTACATTATTGTCTCGGTTCGACAAGGCTGTTCAGAAGACCTCCGCAGTTGGAGTCTTGACACGAGTCACAAGTTCCAAGCAGAGGAAATTCTCACGGTAGAACTGACCCAGATTAAGAAATAATTAGTAAAAATTACAAACACGTAAAACTGCAAAAGATTCAGATAGGATATAATTCAAAAATGCCACTATACAGAATATCATGCTAAATCCTAATCTGGACGAGATCCAGCTCAACAAAGAAGAATACGAACGCTACTCTCGCCACCTCATCCTGCCAGAAGTGGGATTGGATGGCCAGAAGCGGCTGAAAGCTGCCAGCGTACTCTGCATCGGTACGGGAGGGCTCGGTTCGCCGCTGCTGCTGTATTTGGCCGCCGCAGGTGTTGGTCGCATTGGCATCGTAGACTTTGATATTGTTGACACTTCCAACTTGCAGCGGCAGATAATTCACGGAACATCTTGGGTAGGTAAACCGAAGATTGAATCTGCGAAAAATCGGATTTTAGAAATCAATCCTTTGTGTCAAGTTGATTTGTACGAAACTCGTGTCAGTTCCGAAAATGCGATCGACATTGCCACTCCTTACGATATCGTAATCGACGGTACGGACAATTTCCCGACTCGCTATTTGATGAACGACGTTTGCGTGCTTTTAAATAAGCCCAACGTCTACGGTTCTATCTTCCGATTTGAAGGCCAAGCAACAGTTTTCAACTACGAAGGCGGCCCGAATTACCGCGATTTGTACCCAGAACCCCCGCCTCCAGGTATGGTACCTTCCTGTGCAGAAGGCGGCGTTTTGGGCGTTTTACCTGGAGTAATTGGCTGCATTCAAGCAACGGAAGCTATCAAAATTATTTTGGGTCAAGGCACTACTTTGAGCGGCCGACTGCTGCTTTATAATGCCTTAGATATGACGTTCCGGCAGTTGAAATTGCGGCCGAATCCTGTGCGCCCGGTAATTGAAAAGTTAATTGATTACGAACAATTCTGCGGAATTCCTCAAGCAAAAGCACAGGAAGCAAATCAGCAAATGCAAATTGCTGAGATGACTGTGATCGAACTTAAGGAGTTAATTGATAGCGGCGCGAAGGATTTTCTACTGCTAGATGTTCGGAATCCCAATGAGTATGAAATTGGTCAAATTCCTGGGTCTGTATTGGTGCCATTGCCGGATATTGAAAACGGCAAAGGTGTTGAGAAAGTCAAGGAATTGTTGAACGGGCACAGGTTGATTGCACACTGCAAAATGGGCGGGCGTTCGGCGAAGGCTTTGGGCATTTTGAAGGAAGCTGGAATTGATGGGATTAATGTTAAGGGCGGAATTACTGCTTGGAGTCAACAAGTAGACCCGTCAGTACCTCAATATTAAGCAGTAGGGACAAAGGCTTTCGCCCATTGGTGTCAACTTAAGCCTGAAACCCCTGAGAAATCTCGCTGTTACCTGAGTCTAGATCCCCCTAAATCCCCCTTAAGAAGGGGAGTAGGGGGTGACGAAAGATCGAACTCTTATCCCCCCCTT
>DMYK01000201.1:0-207 GCA_003483675.1 Microcoleaceae cyanobacterium UBA11344 | reverse complement strand
CGTTAAGTTGACACCAATAGGCATTGCCTTGTCCCTAGGGGGGTTCTGTATTTAGTTTGGGAGTTTGACATACCTCCCCGTCTATCAAGTCCGAGGATTCCTTGATGCTTCATAGCAACGCGCTCCGCAAGCGGTAGTCTTACCGTCGCTCCGCGTCCTGAAGCGAGTCTCCCAATGCCCGCTCGGCGACTATCTGTATTCTAGCAA
>DMYK01000117.1:7230-17214 GCA_003483675.1 Microcoleaceae cyanobacterium UBA11344 | reverse complement strand
CTTTCGACTTCGGGATCGATATCCCGATCCCACAAGTCGTTGATGACGCATCCAGCCGCACTCGTGGCTAAGGTGCCCAAGACAATCACGCTCACCAATGCTGCGCTTGGCCTCCCGTGGGCCGCTAAAAAGACCGCCCAGAGGGCTGGAATCATTAAAATGAGCCTTCCTGCTGGCTTGTCCCATCTCAAAAGCCGCAGGATAGCAAGTAATGTGGATTCAGGTTGGCGATCGAACTCGGTCAGCATTTTTATTTGAGATTTGAGATTTTTAAGTTTTAATTTTATCAAAATTTAAGCAAGATCACCTAAGCTCAATGCTTTTGAGAATGGGAACCAGCAATTGAGAATAGGTGAAAGTCTTGTCCCGTAAGCGGTTCCCGATTTTTAATATTTTAATCTGATCGCCTAGTGAATTCGTGAAATAATCATAAATATCTGTCAACCCCGATACACTCCAATGGTTAATTCACTTGCTTCTGCGGAGTCAAATCGCATTATTGCTGCCATTGATATGGGTACTAACTCGTTTCATATGGTGGTGGCGCGAATCGATGCGAAATTGCCTGCTTTTACGATTATTGCTAGAGAAAAAGATACGGTTCGATTGGGTGATTGTGACACAAAAACAGGGTGTTTGAAGTTAGAAGTGATGGAAAGGGCGATCGCAACTTTGCGCCGTTTTCTAGGTATTGCTAAAACTTTCAATGCTGAACAAGTTATCGCTGTGGCTACCAGTGCTGTTCGAGAAGCCCCTAATGGTCGAGATTTTCTCAAACAAGTTGCTGACGAATTAGACCTTAATGTTAGCTTAATTTCCGGTCAGGAAGAAGCGCGGAGAATTTATCTCGGCGTACTTTCGGGGATGGAATTTAACAATCAGTCGCAGGTGATTATTGACATTGGGGGCGGTTCTACTGAATTAATTCTAGGGAACAGTGTTGAGCCGATCTGTCTCACGAGTACCAAAATTGGTGCGGTTCGCCTCACTGGAGAATTTGTCAAAACTGACCCGATTAGCAGAGAGGAATTTGCCTATTTGCAAGCTTATATTCGGATTGCGCTGGAAAGACCGATCGACGAATTGCGGGCTCACTTCAATGCTGGCGAAACTCTGCGTTTGATTGGTACTGCTGGAACCATCGAAACTTTAGTGGCAATTAATGCTCGCGAAAAATTGGGAACGGTGCCGAACCCGCTGGCTGGCTATCAATTAAGTTTAAAAGATTTGCGCGATTTAGTCAATCGTTTCCGCAAACTTTCTTATTCTGAAAGGTTGGCAATTCCGGGAATATCGGACAAGCGGGCAGAAATTATTTTGGCCGGCGCTTTGATTTTGCAGGAAGCTATGACACTATTAGGAATTGAATCGCTGACTGTTTGCGATCGATCTTTGAGAGAAGGCGTAATTGTTGACTGGATGCTGTCTCGCGGTTTAATTGAAAACCGCTTGCGCTATCAAGGTTCAATCCGCCAGCGCAGCATTCTGCACATAGCTGAAAAATATCAAGTCAATTTAGAACAAAGCGAAAGAACCGCAGCATTTGCGCTCAATTTGTTCGACCAAACCCAAGGAATTCTGCATAATTGGGGAACCGAAGAACGGGAATTGTTGTGGGCTGCCGCAATTTTACACAACAGCGGTTTGTATGTCAGTCATTCGGCGCACCACAAGCATTCTTACTATTTAATTCGCAATGGTGAGTTATTGGGATACACTGAAACAGAGATTGAAGTAATTGCAAATTTGGCGCGCTATCACCGGAAAAGTTCTCCCAAGAAAAAGCACGAAAATTTCATCATTCTTCCGAAAAAATACCGGGAAGTAGTTAGTAATTTGCATCCTTTGCTCAGGTTTGCTGTGGCTTTGGACAGGCGGCAAATTGGTGCAATTTCTCATTTTAAATGTGAATTCAGACCGGAAGTGAGAGAGTTTCATTTGCGGATACAACCCCTTAATGCTGCTGATGATTGTGCCCTAGAAATCTGGAGCTTGGATTATAAAAAGCCTGCTTTTGAAGATGAGTATAATCTCAAATTGGTGGCAACTTTGGAGCCGAATCTCGTTGCAGTTTAACTGGAAACCGTAGGGTGCGCACTGCGCACCTTACCCTTACTGGTGGCAACTTTGGAGCCGACTCTCGTTGCAGTTTAACTGGAAACCGTAGGGTGCGCACTGCGCACCTTACCCTTACCTAATTGCATTAAATTGCGAACATTTCCCTCTCCCTCTTTCTCTCTTTTCTAGCACCTCTGCGCCCTCTGCGCCCTCTGCGGTAAATAAAAAAAATCTTATTCAAAAATGAAATATAATTGCCATAGAAACTGTATAGTTCCATGCACACCGCACCTTACCCGTATATAATTTGGAGCGATCGCCAATTTCAGCATAAAATAGAAAAATGTCAAATCCCATACTTTCCCTCAACTACGAACCCGCCATCGAATCCCTCGGTGGCGACTACTTTGATGAAGTCCCGGCGGCCGATTTTCCCCAGCACATCCTCCGCTTCCGCAACGACCAATTATTGCCCAAATTGGGTTTAGATCCCGCACAAGTAACCGACGAACATTTCACCCAAGCATTCGGCGAATTTCACTGCGTCCGCCCCTTCCTCGCACTCCGTTACCACGGCTATCAATTCAACGAATATAACCCCAATTTAGGCGACGGTAGAGGCTTTTTATACGGTCAAGTTCGCGGTACCGATGGCAGACTTTATGACTTCGGCACAAAAGGCTCCGGTCGCACACCCTATTCGCGGTCTGCTGATGGTAGACTCACTCTGAAAGGGGGAGTTCGGGAAGTTTTGGCGGCTGAAGCTTTGCACCGATTGGGAGTGCGTACATCTCGCTGTTTTAGTTTAGTTGAAACTGGGGAATCTTTGTGGCGAGGGGACGAACCATCTCCGACGCGATCGTCTGTAATGGTGCGTTTTAGCCATTCTCACATCCGGTTCGGTACTTTTGAAAGATTGCATTACATCCGTCGCCAAGATTTAATTACAAAACTTTTAGATTTTGTGATTGAATATTACTATCCAGAATTGCATTTAGAAGCAAACAATAGGGATATTTCTAAATCGGAAAAGTATGCACTATTTTACGCTGAATTAGTCAAGAGAGTTGCCGAATTAGTTGCTCAGTGGATGGCGGCGGGTTTTTGTCACGCTGTGCTGAATACTGATAATATGTCGATGACTGGAGAAAGTTTTGATTATGGGCCTTTTGCTTTTATCCCAACTTATAATCCTCAGTTTACCGCAGCTTATTTTGACCATTATGGTCTTTATTGTTACGGGAATCAACCGTTTATTTGCAAGGGGAATTTAGAGAAGCTTCAGCAACCGCTAGCTTCGGCGATCGCTCAAGCTGATATGGATGCGGCTTTGGCAAAGTTTGGCAATTATTATAATACAGCTTATCGGCAGTTGATGATTAATAGGTTGGGATTTGAGGAATTGCCGGATGCTGATGCTGATGAGTTGTTGCAACTGACAATTAAATTGCTGGCTGAGTCTCAAGTTGATTATCAAGGTTTCTTTTTTGAGTTGCGAAAACAGTTCGATCGCACCTGGCGAGATGATGCTAGTCAGATTTTTAGCGAGGCGGAACCGACGGATTTGATAGCACATTGGCGGCAGTTTTATTGTCACGTTTTGCAAACTTTGTCGGCGGATGATCTGGATCAAATGGCGGACAGGTTACGCAGGTACAATCCCGAACAATCGCTGTTGAGACCGACGATTGAGGCTGTTTGGGAGCAGATAGCTATTGAGGATAATTGGCAACCGTTTTATGAGTTGGTTAAGGAAATCCAAGACTCTTAAAGGGAATTGGACATGGGGAATTGGGTAAGGTGCGCACTGCGCACCCTACTAATAACTACTAGAATTGGGTAAGGTGCGCACTGCGCACCCTACTAATAGTAAGGTGCGCACTGCGCACCCTACTAATAACTGATAGCTGAGGACTATTTGAGTTTTTCTATCTCAAATTGTGCATCTTTGTAACCGCCGGTAAGCCCTTGATCGAGAAAGATTTTCCCTGCTTTTTCAAAGTCGCTAAGGGCTCCGGCTTTGTCTCCCAAAGAGCGGCGAACTATGCCTCTACCATAGTAAGCCGCAGCATAATTCGGATTGAGCCGAATCGCTTGGACATAATCTGCGATCGCACTATTGTAATTATTTAACTGTTGGTAAATCTTGGCTCGATTGGCGTAAGCTTCAGCATCGTTGGGATTGAGCCCAATTGCTGAGGTAAAATCGGCGATCGCCCCCTGTGCGTCTCCCGCTTCGTTGCGAGCTAAACCCCGATTGCTAAAAGCATGATCATCATTTGGATTTAATGTCACCGCTTGAGTGCAATCCTCAATTGCTTTTGGATAATTCTTTAAGTTTAAATAAGCAATGCAGCGATTGTTGTAAGGAACCGCATCCTCATTACTCAGTGAAATTGCCTGAGTGCAATCGTCTATTGCCGCTTGATGCGCTCCCAAATTCAACTGGGTGCTGCACCGATTAGCGTAAGCATCTGCACTTTTAGGATCGATCGCAATTACCTGAGAATAATCTGCTAAAGCTCCCTTATAATCTCCCAAATGAAAGCGAGATCTCCCCCGACTATAGAAAGCATCAACATTCTGAGAATCGAGCCGAATTGCCTCAGT
Organism: Microcoleaceae cyanobacterium UBA11344; assembly: GCA_003483675.1. Lineage (GTDB taxonomy): Bacteria > Cyanobacteriota > Cyanobacteriia > Cyanobacteriales > Microcoleaceae > Microcoleus. Next base: position 12,546 of record DMYK01000117.1, on the reverse strand, counting down.
ATAATCGCCGATCGCCCCGGGCAAATCGCCACCCCCAGCCCGAGCCAACCCCCGCGAATGATAAGCTTTAGGAAGAGTCGGCTGCAATCGAACTACCTCGTCAAAATCTTGAATAGCAGTCTTGTAATCTTGCAGTTCTAAATAAGCAACTCCTCGTTCATAATAGGTGTCAACATCATTGGGTTGGAGATTCACAACCTGAGTGTAATCCTCGATCGCCCCTCGTTTGTCGTTGAAGTCGTGACGGGCTAATCCCCGGTTAAAATAAGCTTCAAAATATTTAGGATTGAGAGCGATCGCCTGAGAATAATCTGCGATCGCCTCCTGATACTTTTTTAAATCATAGTTAGCATTTCCCCGCTGATAAAAAGTCTCAGGATTGTGAGGATCTAACTGAATTGAACTGTTAAAAGCCTGCACAGCCCCAGCAGCATCTTTATTGTGAGATTTTGCCACCCCTTCTTCGTAATATTCCCTAGCTTTAATTGGATGAGGGCGATGGAAATAATTAAACAAAAATACTAAAGCGATCGCAGCCCCCAACCCAGCCAAGATCAGCCCCAAACTAGAACCAAAACGAGTCCAAAAACCAGAAGGCGACTGTAAAGTAGTAGCAGAAATTCTACCCTTTGGAGAGGTAGCCGCTGCATCTTGGCGGTTCTTGATTTTGCTCAGAGCTACCAAAACTTCCTCAGCCGACTTATAGCGCTTACCAAACTGGTGACAGACCATTTTGTCAATTATATTTGCCAAATTTGTCGAACATTGAGCTCGGTTTCGCCAGACAATTTCTCCGGTGTGAGAAGGGTTCGGATCTTGCAATTTTGGCAAATCCGTACCGGGCAAACCCGTGATAGCTTGGATAGCCATCATCCCGACTGCATAGATATCGCTGCTAAATTGCGGGTTGCCTTGAAATTGTTCGATCGGCATATAAGCCGGAGTTCCAGTAGCAATTGTTCTCGGAAATTCATGATCATAATCGCCGATGTGATTCGTAACTTCTTTGACAGAGCCAAAGTCAATTAAAACCAATTTACCGTCGGGTTTCCGGCGGATTAAATTGGACGGATTAACATCGCGGTGAATCACTCCCTGAGAGTGTACAAACCTGAGCAGTTCTAATACTTCTTCCAAGAGCGATATTACTTGTTCTTCTCGCCAAGCTTGACCAGCTATAATTTCCCTATTTAAGGCATGACCAGGTACAAACTCTTCGACAAGGTAGAATTGATTTCCTTCTTCAAAATAAGCCAATAAAAACGGAATTTGATCGTGTTTTCCCAGTTTTTCTAAAATTTCTGCCTCTTGTTTAAATAAGCGGTATGCCGTTTTGAGAACTGTGGAAGTATTGCTCGGAGGGCGGAGTTGTTTTACCACGCATTGAGGGTGTCCCGGACGGCGAGTATCGACGGCTAAATAAGTTTGTCCGAAAGCCCCCGAACTCAGGATTTGCACTACGCGGTAACGTCCGTCTAAAAGTTGACCAACCATATTCATATTCATATTGGGAATTGGGAATTGGGAATTGGGAATTGGGAATTGGGAATTGGGAATTAGTTATGATCACCAACTAACCACCAACAAATAACAAATAACAAATAACAAATCACAAATAACAACTCACAAATAACAACTCACAAATAACAACTCACAAATAACCACTGACTAATGACCAATGACCAATGACTACTGATTACTGATTACTGAGTAATAGTTTACTTAATTTCGTTAATCTGTAATTGCGCGTTTTGGAAACCATCAGCCCTCCCTTGTTCTAGAAACAGGGTTGCAGCTTTCTGAAAATCCTCGATCGCCCCGGTACGATCTTTGAGTTGGCGGCGGACGAGGCCACGGCTGTAGAAAGCTGTAGCATTGTTGGGATTGAGCCGCAGTGACTGGGCAAAATCCTCAACGGCTAAAGCGTAGTTTTTGAGTTCAGAGTAAATAGTACCGCGATTGCTGTAAGCAACTGCATCACTGGGATTGAGGCGAATTGCCTGAGTAAAATCTTCGATCGCCCCGCCCTTGTCTCCCGCAGCCGATCGAGCCAACCCTCGATTACCGTATGCTTTAGGATTGTTGCCGTTAAGTCCGATGGTCAAACTGCAATCTTCACCAGCTTTCTGAAATTGTTTTAAATTCAGGTAAGCAATGCAGCGGTTGTTATAAGCAGCTTCGTCTTTTGGATCGATGGTAATTGCTTGGGTGCAATCTGCAATCGCTTTGTCGTAACTTGCCAAATTCAAGTAAGCACCGCATCGGTTGGTATAAGCATCAGCTCGATCTGGTGCCAATTCGATCGCCTTACTATAATCTGCCATCGCTCCTTGATAATCTGCCAGATTAAATCTCGATCGACCCCGACTGTAATAAACCCCAGCATCATTGGGGCTAATTTGAATCGCTTGCGTAAAATCTGCCATCGCCCCACTCTTGTCGCCGATCGCCGATCGAGCTAAACCCCGGTTGCTGTAAGCTGTAGCATCATTGGGAGCCAGTCGAATTGCTTGAGTGTAGTCTTCAATTGCAGTGCGGTAGTCTCCCAAATCGTAGTAGGCTAGAGCCCGCTGGTAGTAAGCCTCTGCGTCGCTCGGATTCAGCCTAATGGCGATGGTGAAATCTTCGAGGGCACCGCGCTTGTCCCCGAGGTCGTGGCGGGCCAGACCTCGATTGTAGATGGCTTTGCTGTGGCTAGGATTGAATTTAATGGCTTGCGTGTAGTCCTGTACTGCTTGCTCGCGATCTCCGATGTCGTAGCGAGCGTTAGCTCGATGATAGAAAGCTTCCGCATCGCTGGCATTCAGGGCGATCGCGCTTGTATAATCGGCGATCGCACCTACTTTGTCCCCTTGCAGTGCCTTCTGCTGACCGCGAGCGAACAATTCTTTTGCCCTCGCCGGATTGTTACTCTGCCAAAAGTAAATTATTCCGACNNGTCAAGAGGAAAGCGGAGACTGCGATCGCAATCCTAGATCGAAGAGTCAGCAAAAGGGTTTGGCTGATTAGCTGTGGCGGCCGTTGACTCATAGCCGCGCGACGGGTGATCGTAGTTGCTGGTGACAGCTCAACCTTGGTTTTGTGGGCAGTTTTGAAAGCCATTTGTTTGAGGTCGGCTAAAACTTCCGTGGCCTTCTGATAGCGTTTCTCGAAGTTAGAGCACACCATTTTGTCAATAATATCTGCTAGCGCTACAGAACAAATTGCCCGATCGCGCCCATCGAATTCGCCTCGATCGTTTTTCAAAGCAGCCAGTTCAGGAGCAGAAAGCCCCGTCAGAGCAAGCAGGGCGATCGTACCTAGAGCATAGATGTCGCTATTGTAGCGAGGGTTGCCTTCAGATTGCTCGATCGGCGTATATACGGTCTGAGCAACAAGCTCAGGTTTGAGTTTTTGCTCTTTTTTTGTAACAAGCCCTTTGACTAAGTTTGAAGAGGTTTTCGGTATCAAGTGACCAACAATTTCCCGGTTAATCTCTTTGTCTAACCTAAAGTCAATTAACACCAACTTACCGTCAGACTCTCGCCTGATCAGATTTGCCGGTTGAACTCTGCCGTGGATGAAGCCGTTTTTGTGTATAAAGGCCAAAATTTTTAAGACTTCTTCGAGCAGAGCAATTACTTGGTCTTCTGCCCAACATTGACCCGGTATCAGTTCTTGACTTAAAGCTGACCCGGCTATAAATTCTTCAATTAAGTATAAACTTTGATTTTCCTCAAAATACGCCAATAATTCGGGAATTTTGTCGTGTTTTCCCAACTTTTCTACTATTTCTGCGTTGCTTTGAAAAATAACTTTGATTAATTCGGGAGTTTGCGAACTTGTATCGGGGAGTCGCATTTCTCTAACCGTGCATTGCGGATACCCCGGACGATGAGTATCTGCCGCCAGATAAGTTTTTCCAACAGGATTGGAGCCTGTGACTTTAATAATGCGATAACGCCCGTCGAGAAGTTGACCACTCATGCTCTACCTCATCCCTGTTAATCCTAAATTATCACATAAAATCAGGATAACCAACTCTGAAGCCGAAGTACCTTTAAGTTTTATCTCGAAGCTAGCTTGAAGATTCGCCCCAATCTGCTGCCCCTATCCGTTGACGGTAGATGGGAAGCCTCAACTGATAGTATAATTCAACTCGCGGCAAAAAATCTGGTTCTGTCTAATTATTATAGACCTTATTTTAAAATATGAGTTTTTTTTTGCTAAACTTGTTTATCCTGTAAATCAAACCTGTATAATTAAACAACCGGGCAACAGGTGACTAAAATGAACGTACAACTGGTTGACTCCCTAATTCAAGTGATCTTATCTCTCTCAGCAGACGAGCAATTAGCGATCGCCGAAAAAATATTTGCAAACATCCCCTACCCTTCGACTCAGGAACTCGTGCAACTTGCTCAAAAGGGCGGCTGTTTTGAGTTTTTGCATGACGAACCAGATATTTACACCAGAGAATAATCCAGATAAATATTCAATAATACAGCGAATAAAAATGTCTGAATCACTAACAAAAGGAGGAACGATCGCCGCGATCGCCACTGCCATAGTTCCCCAACAAGGCAGCGTCGGCATTGTGCGGGTTTCCGGTTCCGAAGCTTTAAAAATTGCCGCAACTCTGTTTCGCGCCCCAGGACGGCAAATTTGGGACTCTCACCGCATTATTTACGGCTACATCCGCCGCCCCAAAACTCAAGAATTAGTCGATGAAGCTTTACTGTTAATTATGAAAGCGCCACGTTCTTTTACTCGCGAAGATGTGGTGGAATTTCACTGTCACGGTGGGATTATCGCCGTGCAGCAAGTCTTGCAATTGTGTTTGGAAAACGGGGCGAGATTGGCACAACCGGGAGAGTTTTCGCTGCGGGCATTTTTGAACGGGAGACTCGATTTAACTCAAGCTGAAAGCATCGCAGATTTGGTGGGAGCACAATCCCCCGCTGCTGCACAAAGTGCTTTGGCGGGGTTGCAAGGAAAATTGGCTAAGCCCATTCGCTTACTGAGAACAACTTGTTTAGATGTGTTAGCAGAAATTGAAGCGAGAATTGATTTTGAGGAAGATTTGCCGCCTTTAGATGAAGCTCAAACAGTATTTGAAATTAAGCATATTTTAGAGGAATTGTCAACTATTTTGGCAACAGCCGATCGGGGAGAATTGTTGAGAAGCGGTTTAAAAGTAGCGATTGTCGGCCGCCCGAATGTGGGAAAGTCGAGTTTGTTGAATGCGTGGAGTCGGAGCGATCGGGCGATCGTCACTGATTTGCCCGGTACGACGCGGGATGTGGTAGAATCCCAGTTAGTTGTAGGTGGCATTCC
>DMYK01000117.1:1569-7194 GCA_003483675.1 Microcoleaceae cyanobacterium UBA11344 | reverse complement strand
GTAGAGCGATCGCGCGCAGCGGCACAGCAAGCAGATTTAGTGTTGTTGACAATTGACGCGGTATGTGGTTGGACAGAAGGCGATTCAGAAATTTACGAACAAGTAAAACACCGCCAACTAATTATAATTATCAACAAAATCGACCTAGTAAAAACCACTCCAAAATTACCTTTTTCCTCTGAGACTCACCGAATAGTCACCACAGCCGCCGCCCTAGATCGAGGCATAGAAGACTTAGAAACAGCAATCTTAGATGCCGTCAATTCAGACAACTTGCAAGCAGAAAACCTAGATTTAGCCATTAACCAAAGACAAGCAGCAGCCATCACCAAAGCAAAGTTTTGTATAGAACAATGCTTAGTTACTATTAACAACAAATTGCCCTTAGATTTTTGGACAATAGATTTACGCGGTGCAATTCAAGCATTAGGAGAAGTTACAGGAGAAGAGGTGACAGAATCAGTGTTAGATAGAATCTTTAGTAGATTTTGTATTGGGAAATAAGCATGGGGATTGGGCATAGGGCATCGGGAATAGGGCATTGGGCATCATGGGGGTTCAGAAACCGGGTTTTTTACGATAATACTTCGTTCCAACCCACAAAATCAATCAAAAACCCGGTTTCTTTGTCGGATTCAGTAAGTCTTAAACTAACAAATAACCACTAACCACTAACCACTAACAAACAACCAAAAAACAATCACGATCGAGGCCTACCCAAAGTAGTAATGTAAACGACAGCTTCATCCGCCGGAATTCCCAGAACCTCATTCACCTTATCGTCAAAAAAGCCCGCAATACCACTGACACCCAAACGCAGTTGAATCGCTGCTAAATTCAGCCGCTGGCCCAAATGACCCGCATCCATGTGCAAATATCGGTAAACTCGATCGCCATATTTTCCCACCGCCTTCTTCAAATCCGCCGTATGAAACAACAAAACCCCCGCATCTCTGCCTAATTCTTGCCCCAAGCACAAATAGTGCAACTCCCTACGGAAATTTTTAAACCGAATTTGCCGCAATTCTTGAGCTTTAGGAGCGTAATAGTAACAGCCTGCTTCTAAGCCATTCACCCCGGAAACAGCAAGAAAAGTCTCGATTAAACTCAAATCGAAATAGTCAGGAGAACCATCTAATCCTTGGTCAGTGTAGTGGTGTGGCTGGTAAGTAAAATCCAGCAAGACTAGCAGTTCACCCAAGCTCAAGGAAGCACCTGTATAAGAACGGGTGGAACGCCGTTTGAGAATAGTATTTTCTAAATTTTCCAAGTTAACTCCCCAAGGTATTGAGGGAGTAACAGTCGAAACTTTAGTACAAAAAGGGAAGTTGTATTTATCCTCTAGTTGCCCTTCAATTTCATCAATCTTCCAGCCATCAGAGCCAGAGGTATCAGAATCTATTTGTGTAGCTTTGTGGAGATATCCTAACAATTGACCATCGGAAAGTTTTGGGTAATCTGTGGTAGTATTTCCAGGTAAAGCGGTTCTGAATTTTGGCAAGTTTTGTTCGATATCTAGCAAGTCCGCTAAAGCAACTACACAGATTGCTCCTTCTTGTTCTGAGTCGATATAAAGTAATTGATTGATAGCTTCATCTGCGAATCCTCCAATTAAATGAGGTCGGTAGTCATTCAGAGCCGCAGCTAATTCGATGTTGCTCAATAAATGACCTGTGTCTAGGAAAATTCGTCTATAAGCTCGGTCTTCGTAGCGCCAAGAAGAACGGAAAAAAACCGTCGTAACTACGATCGCCAATTGAGTATTTTCTAGCACTGGCGAATCGAAACAAGCTGTTTGCAACGCCGGCCAAACATGACTATCCCAAAAGTGAATTAACGAATGAGTTCTAGACTGATAATTGTACAGTCCCGCAGGTAACTGTGTGCCGCGGGACACCAAATAAACCTCTGCTGGGTACAGCCCGCCTGCTGACGGTGCCGATCGCAAATACAGCGGACTCCCGTCCATCGTGGACACTTTGGCAGTCAAGCCGTAGCTGCACAGCAGGAAGTTGGACAATCGGTGCCACCAACGAGCATCCTCGTCGGCCTCCGACTCCTGTGATGCATCTTTTAGGTAAGGTTTGAGGTTAAAAGACGCTCCAATTTTATATTCTTTGAACGGAGCAGGTTGCTCGGCCCAATCTAGCTGTTTGCTTTTGGCAGCAATAGTTTCAGGATCGTATTTCGTCCGTTCGTGGTAGTGCTGAGCGATGGATGGAGGAAGTTCTGGCATATGTTCAGTGGAGGATCTGATTGGGTTTCTAATTCGATCTTGACATTACTAACTACTTATTGGTAGAGCAAGGCATAAATTTACAAATCTAAAAAAAATCTTAGAAAAAAAGCGATCGGTGTTACACAAGCCTAACATAAAGAAGTGTCTAAAAGAAGTGTATAAGTATAAATACGCAGAATAAAAGTCATTAATTATGCTGATGGATTGGCAGCAGTAGTTGTCGTCATGAGGGATGAAAATGCAAAAGTCAGGCGATTTGGGATTGGGGATTTGGGATTTGGGATTTACCCCATGTCTAAAGCCCGGGGCTTGAAGATTTTAGATTTGGGATTTGGGATTTTTCCCTAGATAAATCTAGGGCTTGTACCAAAAATTTCCATCCAAAATCGGCCATCTAAAACTTGTACTGAGCGAAGCGGTGCACTGAGCGTAGTCGAAGTGTCGAAGTATCCAAAATTTTTCGGTCAAGAGCTAATTTGGAAAAAGCGAAGTTGACAAAAGCTCAATTAGCTGGTTGCAATTTCTTTCGATCGCGTTTGGGAGACTTATCAGACGCTGACTGCGATCGCACTACCATCGGCCCCGAAAGGATCTTGATTTGTTTGAGCGCAAAAGGGCGATCGGGTCGATCGCTCTTTTGCGCTATTTTTGATAATTCTTAACATTGAGCGACATTCCCCAAAATTCGAGTTACAATCTAATAGAGCAATGCAATAAACTTCAAAAAAACATGAACCTTAAAGTTGAAACAAGCAATTTTATCAACGATTTAGAACGAGTCGTCAAAATCCGCAGAGAAATTGCCAACCATCTCAGTAATATTGCTGAAACCATCAATAAATCTGAATTAGCAGCAGCCGAAGCATCAGGAAAACTCGGTCTAGAAACAGACAGCGCAGACATCAGCCGAAGTAGCGAAAACTTGCGGCAAGGAGTTTTTCGGCTGCTGGTTTTAGGCGATATGAAGCGAGGAAAAAGCACTTTTCTCAATGCATTAATCGGCGAAAATTTATTGCCCAGCGACGTAAATCCCTGTACGGCTTTGCTAACAGTTTTACGCTTTGGTTCCGCCAAAAAAGTCACTGTTTATTTCAAAGAAGGCCGGCGCCCAGAACAGCTTGACTTTAACGCTTTTAAACAGCAATACACCATTGACCCCGACGAAGCTAAAAAGCTAGAAATTGAAAATAAATTAGCCTTTCCAAATGTCAGTCATGCCGTGATCGAATATCCGTTACCGCTCCTAGAAAAAGGCATAGAAATCGTAGACACTCCGGGGCTGAACGATACAGAAGCGCGCAACGCAATTTCTTTGAGCTACATCAACAACTGCCACGCGATTCTGTTTGTATTTCGAGCATCTCAACCTTGCACTTTGGCAGAACGTCGCTATCTAGAAAATTACATTAAAGGGCGGGGATTAACTGTTTTCTTTTTAATTAACGCTATTGATGAAATTCGGGAAGGATTGATTGACCCNNGACCCCGATAATGCCGAAGAACTGGAAGCAGCAACCGAAAAATTACGCCAAGTTTTCCGCACAAGTCTGGATGAATATTGTCAATTTGAAGGACAAGATATTTACAACGATCGAGTATTTGAAATTTCGTCGCTCCAAGCCCTGCGGCTGCGACTGAAAGACCAAAATGCTGCTCTAGACGGCACTGGATTTCCTGAGTTTATGGGAGCAATTAATACATTTTTGACCAAAGAAAGAGCGATCGCAGAAATACGCCAAGCCAGAACATTAGCTCGTCTGGGTTCCAATCATATTCGCGAAGCTGTTGAGCGACGCATTCCTTTGTTAGAGCAAGATGTCAGCGAGTTAAAACAGCGAATTACTTCCGTTGAACCGGAATTTGGAAAATTGAATGAAATTCGCGATCGCTTTCAGGAAGAAATCAAAATTATGCGCGATCGCAAATCCAAATCCGTAGCAGATTCTTTCAAAGCATACATTCTGAATTTAGGCAATACTTTCGACTCAGATTTTTTGCGCTACCAGCCAGAAATCAGCTTTTTCGATTCCCTGGAATCCAGCAAACGCGACTCATTTAATGCAGCCTTTAAAAAAGCATTCGAGCAATACATAAACGACAAAATTTCCGCATGGGAACTCACAGCCGAGCAAGAGATTCGATCAGCCTTCGCGCAACTGGCTAAAAGTGCAGCCAGCTACAGCGTTAGTTACACACAAATCACAGATTCGATGACAGAAAAGTTAATCGGACAAAAAATGTATGCCAGTACAAAAATCGATTCTGAAGACAGTTCGCCCGCCTGGGCAAAGTGGGCAATGGGATTTTTTTCCTTAGCTTCCGGTAACGTTGCTGGCGTTATTTTAGCTGGGGCAGGTTTTAATTGGCAAAATATCCTCGTCAACTGGATGGCTGTAATTGGAATTAGCAGTTTTTTACTGATGTTTACCGGAACTTTTTTAGGGCCGATTGGCATGATGGCGATCGGTTTGGGTGTCGGTGCTTTGCAAGCAGATCAAGCTCGTAAAGAATTAATTCAAGCGACTAAAAAAGAGTTTGTGAAATATCTGCCACAGCTAGCACAGGAGCAATACGAATTGATTCATCAAACTGTAGAAAAGTGTTTTGACGAGTACGATCTAGAAGTGATTAAGCGGTTGAACAATGACATTAACTCTCGTAAAGCTGAGTTGGATAATTTGCTGGCTCAAAAAGAATCCCGCGAGATTAATAATGAGACGGAATTAAAGCGTTTAAAAAGTATCTATGCTGAGGTTTATTCCGAATTGCAGATTATTGAGTCTGTGTATCAGAGTCTGCTGTCAGTTCCTGCTTGATGCTCTCGTTTTCCATGCAGTCCTTCATAAAAATGCGATCGACATGAGTTACAAAATTGCCACCGAAAACTTCCTCAACGATTTAGATAGAGTCACCAAAGCACGTTCTCAAGTAGCAGCCGGACTTCAAAAGCTAGTTGAAACCCTGAAACAAGCAGAATCAGAATCCGAAAAAAATTCCGGTAAATTAGGTTTAGAAAGAGACATACAAGATATCACCACCGCCAGTCAAAACTTGCGGGGCGGTGTGTTTCGGCTGCTAGTTTTAGGCGATATGAAACGCGGAAAAAGCACTTTTCTCAATGCCTTAATCGGCGAAAATTTATTGCCCAGCGATGTGAATCCCTGTACCGCTTTGCTCACTATTTTGCGCTACGGTTCGGAAAAGAAAGTAACTGTTTACTTCAATGATGGCAAAAGTCCCAAACAGCTCGATTTTAAAAGTTTCAAACAGAACTACACCATTGACCCCGCCGAGGCAAAAAGACTAGAACAAGAGCAAAAACCAGCATTTCCAGATATCGACTGTGCCGTTGTCGAATATCCTTTATCCTTGCTAGAAAAAGGCAT
>DMYK01000117.1:0-1478 GCA_003483675.1 Microcoleaceae cyanobacterium UBA11344 | reverse complement strand
CTTGGGGAAAGACGCTATCTGGAAAATTACATAAAAGGTCGCGGATTGAGCATTTTCTTTTTGATTAATGCTTGGGATCAGGTGCGGGAAAGTTTGATTGACCCGGATGATTCTGAAGAATTAGAGGAATCTGAAGGGAAATTGCACAGAGTTTTTAAAGCTAATTTGGCTGAATATTGCGTGACAGACGGACAGGATATTTATGAGGAACGGGTGTTTGCAATTACCTCAATTAAGGCGCTCAGATTGCGGGTAAAAAACCCCGATGCTGATTTGGAAGGTACCGGTTTTCCTGAGTTTATGGCTGCACTGAATACGTTTTTGACCCAGGAAAGGGCGATTTCGGAATTGCGCCCAGCGAGAACTTTAGCGCGTCAAGTTTCTACTCGCGTCCGCGAAGCTGTTGAACGACGCTTACCATTACTCGATCGCGATGTCAATGAGTTGAAAGAAAAAATTAATTCAGTGGAGCCTGAGTTTAACAAATTAACTCAAATTCGTGATGAATTTCAAAAGGAAATTATCGGTGTGCGCGATCGCAAATCAAAGGCGATCGCCGATTCTTTCCGCACCTTTGTTCTCAACCTAGAAAATACCTTTGAAAGTGATTTTTTGCGGTATCAACCGGAGCTGAGATTTATGGATTTTTTCAGCCAAGGTAAGCGATCAGCCTTTGAAGCATCCCTCAGACAAGCATTCGAGCAGTACATCAACGACAAACTTTCAGCTTGGACGCTCACCGCAGAACAAGAGATGAATTCAGCTTTTTCTCACTTATCGAAAAGTGCGGCAAATTACGGAGCATCTTACACGAAAGTGACTGATAAAATCACCGAAAAACTGACTGGGCAAAAAATACCGCCAGCAGTCAATAACTCGAATGAAGATAACTCGCCCGGTTGGGCAAAATGGGCGATGGGACTGTTTTCATTGACCAGCGGAAATCTGGCAGGAGTGGCTATGGCTGGAGCAGGTTTTGATTGGAAAAATATCCTGCTCAATTTAATTACTGTGTTGAGTGTCAGTACAATTCTTGCTAGTTTTACAGGCATTGTCTTGGGGCCTCTGTATTTAGCTTTGGTGGGGATGGGTGTTGGTATTTTGCAAGCGGATGGAGCGAGGAAAGAGTTAGTGAAAGCGGCGAAGAAAGAGTTAGTAAAATATCTGCCGCAGGTGGCTAAAGAGCAGTGGCAGCCGATTCATGATGCTGTGAAAGAGTGTTTTGATATTTACGATCGCGAAGTGAACGATCGCATGAATGATGATATCAATTCTCGTCAAGCCGAATTAGATAATTTGCTGGCACAAAAGCAATCTCGCCAGATCAATTATCAGGCTGAATTGGAGCGGTTGAAAAAATTAGATGCTGATGTCGCAGCCCAGTCTAAAAGTATAGAATCGGTATATCAAGATTTCCTCGCATCTGCTACTTAAATAGTCCTGGACGCATAAACTCTATCTGTAGGGTGCGCATTGCG
>DMYK01000115.1 GCA_003483675.1 Microcoleaceae cyanobacterium UBA11344 | reverse complement strand
CACCAAAACTGCCGCCTCCTCACCATCACAGGCATGACAGGCACCGGCAAAAGCGCGATCGCCCGTAACCTCATCCCTCAAATTCAAACTCAATTCGATCGCATCATCTGGCGCAGTCTCCGCACCTCCCCACCCCTCGAAACAACCCTCAAAAACCTCATTCAATTTCTCTCAAATCAAAACCCCCCCAACCCCCCCTTACCAAGGGGGGGCGAAGAGCGACAAACCCCCCCCTTACCAAGGGGGGGCGAAGGGCGACAAACCCCCCCCTTACCAAGGGGGGGCGAAGGGCGACAAACCCCCCCTTACCAAGGGGGGGGCGAAGGGGGGGTTTTCCCCGCCAACACCGACGATCAATTATCAATCCTAATAGAAACATTGCGCGACAATCGCAGTCTGATCATCCTAGATGACGTGCAGCAAATTCTCAGCAGCGGGCAACTTGCAGGATATTATAAACCCGGATATGAAAATTACGGAACCCTATTTAAACTCATCGGCGAAATTACCCATAATAGCTGCTTAATTCTCAATAGTTGGGAACCCCCCTTAGACATTCTCACATTCACTGACGATAATTCAGCAGTATGTTTATTACAATTAACTGGTTTAGGTGAAGCCGCCACAGAAATTCTTAGAGAAAAAGGTTTATTGGATGAAGAATACTGGCCAGAATTGATTGAGCTTTATCAAGGAAATCCCCTCTGGTTAAAATTAGTCGCTCAAACTATAAACAACTTATTTAACGGTAGAGTATCTCAATATTTAAGCTATCAACCAGTGTTTTTAAGTGATGAATTGACACCGATATTGCAGCAGCATTATCAGCGGTTGTCGGAAATAGAAAAACAGGCGATCGCACAACTCAGCAATGAAACTGAACCTGTTTCGCTTACCCTATTGATGGCAAAATGTCAAGGCTCACAAGGCGAATTATTTAAAGCAATTCAATCTTTAGACAGACGGGGAATGATCGAAAAATTGAGCTGTGAATCTGAAACCGTTTTCACGATTCCACCTGTGTTAAAACAGTATGTTAAAATGGTTGCAGATCCCCCCTAACCCCCCTTAACAAGGGGGGGACAAGATTCTTCTCAAAGTCCCCCTTCTTAAGGGGGATTTAGGGGGATCGAGATATGTGCAACGACCCATTAAATTGGTATAAGTCCTAATCTAGCTAAATGAGAGAAAACCATGACCGCAATTCGTACCCAACCTAAACAAATGCTCACTTTCGATCGATTTATCAAGCAACTTCCCGATGAAGACGGCCGCTATGAACTTGTTAATGGAGAAATTGTAAAAATTTTACCAACAATCAGACTGCACGAAAATGTAGCTGATTTTATTCAGAATACGTTTCATGACGAAGTAAAACGCCTCAATCTCAATTACAGAATATCTGGCAGAATTGTAGTCAGGACTTTAACCCCCAATGGTAAAGAACAAGGCCGACATCCTGATATTATTGTAGTAGACAAAACCATCTGGAAATCGCAGCCCTTCGCTTATTCAGCCCTAACTGAACCGCTGCAATTAGTGGTAGAAGTTGTCTCGACAAATTGGGAAGATGATTATATCGACAAGCTGGATGAATATCAGCGGCTGGGAATTTCTGAATATTGGATTGTCGATTATTTAGCTTTGGGTAGCAGAAACTATTTGGGGAATCCGAAAGAACCGACTGTTTTTGTTTACCTCCTTGATGAACATGGGGTTTATCAAATGACGGCTTACCGAGGAAATGAGCGAATTATTTACCGAACTTTTCCAGAATTAGCATTGACAGCAGAGCAAGTCTTGGATTTATAAAAAAATGGCATACAGCGATTTCAGCCTTGCTAAAGTAAAAAATGATTTTGGCTTAACTCTGGATGAAAGCCGTAACTTGTTTGCTGAAACCAAACCAGTTTTACCATCAGAAGCATTAACAAACCTCCTGATAGATTACATTCCATTGGCAACTTCTATTTCGACAGAAAAAGCCAGGTCAGAGTTTTTGATTGCTCCAATTCTGGCAGAAGTCAGACGGTTATTAAAAAACCGAATCTCTCTTTTTTCTGGGAAGGAGTTTAATGTTGAACCAGAAAGAGGCTTACAAGGATTTTGCGATTATATTATTAGCGGTTCTCAGGAGCAACTATTCATTACTGCTCCGGTTATTACCATCTTTGAAGCCAAAAAAGAAGATATTATTGGGGGTCTCGGTCAATGCGTTGCGGCCATGATCGCGGCTCAAAGATTCAATCAAAATCAAGGCAATGAAGTTGAACGCATTTATGGGTCAGTAACAACTGGAACTAACTGGAGATTCTTGATTTTAGAAGCAACTACGGTTTCTATCGATCCTATTGAATACTACATCAAAGAAGTTGATAAAATCCTGGGGATTTTGCTGCAACCATTCCAGCTATCGTCTGTGTAGACGCGGTTTCAACCGCCGAAATACTTAAATAGCACTAAGGCCAAAGAAACCCGGTTTCTTAGGAAAATCTGGTTTGGCGACGAGAAATCTGTGAAGAAACCGGGTTTATAACCCCGCGCGGGTAGGGAAACGGCATTGCCGTTTCCTCCCTTGCTACGATCGCATCGCCTGTTTTTGCTCAGCCTTCAAATCNNTTGCTAGCAGCAGCCAACTCCGCATCCAACAAAGTTTTACCAGTCGCCGCCAAATAAACATCATCCAAACTCGGCCGAGATTGAGCAATCCCAAAAATAGGAAGTCCCGCATTTTTCAACGCTTGCTGAATCGCGATCAATGCGTCGCTTTGTGCACCCACCACCAAATTCAAAGAATTTCCTTGGGCACTGTTGATAATCACTTCTTGCACAAAAGGCAGAGATTGCATTAAAGCTTTTGCTGTTTCCGCTTCTGCGATCGGCGAAAACTCCCGAATCCGCAGAGTCACCCGATCGCCCCCAACCCGATTTTTCAACTCCAGAGGCGTGCCCTCAGCAATCACCGTACCCTTGTCAATAATCGCCACGCGATCGGCTAAAGCGTCAACTTCTTCGAGATAATGACTCGTAATCAAAACCGTAGTCCCCTCCTCCCGCAAGCGCCGCAGGAAATCCCAAACCACCACCCGACTTTCAATGTCGAGCCCGACAGTAGGCTCATCCAAAACCAAAACATCCGGCTGGTGTAGCAGCCCAGCCGCCAAATCCAAGCGCTTGCGAATACCGCCGGAATAGGTGCCCGTCTGTTTATTTTCCCACTCCTCCAAACCGAGGAGTTTGACCATTTTGTCAATTTGCCCTTTAATGGTATGGCGGGGCAAATGGTAAAGCGCCGCTTGCAATTGCAGGAGTTCCCGACCCGTCAACACCTTATCGAGAGCAACTTCTTGAGCGACATAGCCCAGTCTCTGTCTAGCAATTCTTGGCTGACTGACAGCAGAAATGCCAGACACTTCAATCCGTCCAGCGTCTGGCGCACTCAAAGTACAAAGTACCCGCAGGGTTGTGGTTTTGCCAGCACCGTTGGGGCCTAGCAAACCAAATATTTCCCCCGGTTCTACCTTGAAGGAAACATCTTTAACGGCTTCTATATTGCCGTAGCGTTTCTGAAGATTTTCAACTAAAACGGCGGGAGCCATATTATTATAGGATGAACAGGTTGTTAATATTTTGACACTTCCCGGCTCAAATTGCCGAAATGTTTTGTTGGCGAATGGGAATGGCTTCTAAATTTAACTTGTAGGGGCGGGTTTTACAAACCATCAGTGCCTAAAACCAATAATCTCGTATACTTCGACTACGCTCAGTAACCGGGCCCTCACCCAACCCTAAATTTGGGGGCTTGTTTATCGGATACCACGTTGTTTTTTATTGATCCACAACCGAATTTTTGGCAAAAATAATGAGTTTTGAGTTAACTATAACTTCTGGGTTAGCAACTCAAAAATCATCATTTTTCAAGTAGAGATACACCTGAAACCTGTTATTTATAATTATCTCTACCTTAAGGCTGATGTCGATCGCGATTTTAAGAATCAACCACCGCTCTAAAATACATCAAATCTCAAACACATCAAACTATCTAACGCACAATTTAACCCACAAAAATGCCACATATCAAAATTTTTACCGGGCAATTTCTACTTCTAACTCCCCTGTAGGGAGTTGAGGGTGGTACCTTTAATCAACAATTTTTACCCAGCCGCGCCGGACGTTGTACAGTAGTCTGTTGATGATGGCGTACTCATCTTCATTCAGCGTTCTTTCTAAGAGTGCAGATCTAAGCTGCCTCCGATCGTGGCGAGTAACCACGCTGGAGAACATGACCTGACCAAATAACTCTTCAAGTGTCATTTGGGATACTGACATGATATTTGACCTCCTAATTCCTTGAGACACACAAAATTTTTACATAGTCAGTGTGATTATATTATGGTCTGTTCGACCGGAGATTTAGGTGATCGAAAACATTGACAAGCTGTGATTTTTGCGCTAATAATTTGTGATCCATAGCTTGACGCCAGGTGACTTGGATCTTTTGAATTTGTGATCCTGGTCACTCGAAGGAAGAGGGAAGAGGGAAGAGGGAAGAGGGAAGAGGGAAGAAGGCTATGATGCCGATCGCACATCTCAGGAAAGCCCCAACCAGCCTCAAAAGCTCTCTATCCCTGATTTTTCCACACTGCCAATTTTGCTGCTAATTAAGACATCGATCGATCGTCGCCACTACCGACTCGGCCAACTCTTTCAGCGCGTAACCCCCCTCCAAACCAAAGACAATGCGACGGGTAATTTGCAGGCAATATCCCGTGAAAGTACCGTAATCTGAGGGTGCCAGGTTTATACTCGCCAGGGGATCGGCAGCATTAGCGTCGTAGCCGGCGCTGACAATCAACAAATCCGGCTCAAACTTGGACAAAAACGGCATAACTTGAGATTCAAACGCACTCAGATATTCCGCAATGCCACTGCCGGGATATAAGGGAATGTTCAGCACATTGTCGTAAGCCCCGTGCTCGTCAGCATCTCCCGTTCCTGGATAGCACGGAGATTGGTGCAGGGAACAGTAGGCAATTTGTCGGCTGTTTTCCACTAAAGATTGAGTGCCGTTACCGTGGTGCACGTCCCAGTCGAGGATGGCGACACGGTTAATTCCCTGGTGTTCGAGGGCGTAATGAGTGGCGATCGCAGCATTGGAAAACAAGCAAAATCCCATCGCCCGATCGCTCTCAGCATGATGTCCCGGCGGCCTCGCCAGTACAAAAGCCTGCTCGCCCCCAGCCACAACTCGATCGACCCCATCCAGCCAAGCACTCGCAGCCAGCAGTGCTACATCGTAACTTTCCGCAGAAATCGGCGTATCTCCATCTAGGTAGCCACCTCCCCCTCTTGCCAAATGTTCGACTTCCTTGATGTATCTCTGGGCGTGAACTTTTTTGATAGCACAGAACAGTTCCTGATCGCGCCCAGCTACTGGCGTGGGCAGTTGCCACTCAATTTGAGCCGCCCAGGGAGCAGCTTTCAGAGCATTGACGATCGCACTTAAACGTTCTGGTCGCTCTGGGTGAAGCATTCCAGTCTTGTGCAGCAAGAAATCGTCGGAATAGATGACGGGTAACATCAGCAGATTTTAGATTTATATTTTAGATTTTAGATGGCCAATCGATTTTCGATTTTCGATTTTGGATTTTCGATTGAATAATTAGAGAATTATAGCACTCATTTTATTTTTTATATGCTCGCAAGAATTTCTTAGCAATGCCTGATGATCTCTGCCTAAAACCAACTTTCTAGCTTTTGCCAACCGATGACAAAATCACCACAGGCCAAATTATCAATTATCCTGGTTTAGTCAGTTAATTTTTCTGGCTACTTTCCCCTACTCTCCCAGGCAAATTGTGATATAATTCAAGAGTAATTTGCAATATTTGGCAACTCTACTGAATCCAAACCGATTTTATCGTATTTTTGGGATTTATAGCGGTCAAATTAAAATTTTTAACGGAGTTTTTTCACCTATGAGCACCCCTGAGTCGCGGATCATCCCGACGGATCTGGGTAATGAGATGTCCCGATCGTACTTGGAATACGCCATGAGCGTAATTGTTGGTCGGGCACTACCAGATGCTAGGGACGGTCTCAAGCCCGTTCACCGACGCATTCTCTACGCCATGAACGAATTGGGCTTGACACCCGATCGACCCTTCCGCAAGTGCGCCCGCGTAGTGGGGGAGGTGCTGGGCAAGTATCACCCCCACGGAGACACCGCAGTTTACGACGCCTTAGTGCGGATGGCTCAAGATTTCTCCATGCGAGAACGCCTAATCAACGGTCACGGTAATTTCGGCTCGGTAGACAACGACCCCGCCGCAGCCATGCGGTACACCGAGTGTCGCCTCACCGCCCTGACTAGCGACTCGATGCTACGCGACATCGACTGCGAAACAGTTAATTTCGGCGACAACTTCGACGGTTCCCAGCAAGAACCCCTGGTACTCCCAGCCCGCATCCCCCAAATTTTGCTCAACGGTTCATCGGGAATCGCTGTCGGAATGGCAACCAACATTCCGCCACACAATTTAGGCGAAATAATTGACGGTTTCGTAGCCCTGATTCACAATCCAGAAATTACCGACCTGGAATTGATGCAATACATCCCCGGCCCGGACTTTCCCACCGGAGGGCAAATTTTAGGGAAAGCCACGATTCGGGAAGCCTACACCACCGGTCGCGGCTCAATTACAATGCGGGGAGTCGCCGGCATTGAAACCATCGAACACGTCGGCCGCCCAGACAAAGAAGCAATTATTATCACCGAATTGCCTTACCAAACAAACAAGGCAGCGTTAATTGAGAAAATTGCCGAACTGGTAAACGACAAAAGATTAGAGGGAATTTCCGACATTCGCGACGAAAGCGACAGAGACGGAATGCGGATTGTCATCGAACTCAAACGTGACTCCTATCCCCGTGTCGTCCTCAACAACCTCTACAAACAAACACCACTCCAATCCAATTTTGGAGCCAATATGTTAGCGCTAGTAAATGGGGAACCCCAACTACTTTCGCTCTCGCAATTTCTGAATGTTTTCCTAGACTTTCGGATTGAGACAATTACTCGTCGGACTCAATACGAACTCCGCAAAGCAGAAGAACGCGACCATCTCCTGCAAGGCTTATTAATTGCACTCGACAACCTAGATGGAATTATTCAGCTAATTCGTCGCGCTCCTGACTCCGCAGCAGCCAAACAAGAATTGATCGATAACTACGGTCTTTCTGATCAGCAAGCCGACGCAATTTTGCAAATGCAACTCAGGCGTTTAACAGCCTTGGAAGCGCAAAAAATTCAACAAGAACACGAGGAATTACGCACTAAAATTTCGGACTTGGAAGATATTCTAGCAAGACGGGAACGGATTCTAGAAATCGCCGAATTTGAAGCAGTCGAAATCAAAACTAAAATAGCCACTCCACGGCGCACAGTCATCGAACACGCCGAAGGAGAAATCGACGAAAGAGATTTGATTGCTAACGAACAAGCAATCATTCTGATCACAGAACAAGGCTACATCAAGCGGATGCCCGTCAGCACTTTCGAGGCCCAAAGTCGCGCAACTCGCGGCAAAGCAGGCACGAAAATGAAAGAAGACGACGGAGTAGAACATTTCCTTTCCTGTTGCGATCATGACAGCGTTTTGTTCTTCAGTGACCGAGGCGTAGTTTACTCTGTAAAAGCTTATCAAATTCCGGTTAGTTCCCGGACAGCGCGCGGAATGCCCGTGCTGCAACTGCTGCCGATTCCTATGGAAGAAAAAATCACTTCTATGGTGTCTGTAACAGAATTCAGCAGCGAAGAATACTTGGTAATGCTGACTCGCAACGGCTACATCAAGAAAACAGCGCTTGCAGCTTTTTCCCATATCCGAACTAATGGTTTAATCGCTATTTCTCTAGAAGAAGGCGACCAACTGCGGTGGGTGCGGAGAGCAAAAGTTGGCGACAGCATTATCATCGGCACGCACCAAGGCATGGCAATTCATTTCCGCACCAATCACGAACAGTTGCGCCCCACAGGGCGGG
>DMYK01000406.1:3065-4515 GCA_003483675.1 Microcoleaceae cyanobacterium UBA11344 | reverse complement strand
TAGCCAAAAATACTGTACTCAAGAGCATCTTCCCACTGTGTTCTGCCTCCGAGCATCTCTTCAAGCCGCCAACCTTCTTTATTTGTCAGCTCGTCGCGGGTAACTGCATAAATAATTTGCCCAACCGTGATCAATTTAGCATCTCGCGGCATATTATTTTTTAAGCCGGTTTGTATAACTTCTTCAAACTCATTAAAAACGTCTTCCATTTTCCCATTCCTCCCTAGTAATTTTTTGAACTTCTTCGCTGTTGAATACTAATATAATGGTCTGAATCAGTTGTCTTTCGTCCCAATAAAAAGCTTTTCTGATGCCGTCGTTTATCTTCCAAAACTCGTAAGTCTCTCGGTTGATGTGAATAATAACGGCTGCTGCACCTTGATTTTTTGCCCGGCTGATTCCTTCTTGAACTCGATATCTCAGGTTTTTAGTAGATTTTGTTAACTCCTTAAATTCGCAAATTTCACCGTCTATCTCAGCGTCTGGTGTTCTCACACCCTCTGCTGCTTGCTCGCTCAAAAGTATAACTCTTTTTCCCATTTTAGCCAAAACTTCAGCGACAAAACTTTCCGAATTATTAAGATTGTGTTGTTGGTGGATGAGTACAAATCCGCCAGCTACCTCATCAAAATAAGATCGCCGATATTCTGGTTCTGCATTTTTGTAGATTTGTCTACTTTGTTCAATATATTCTGGATTCACCGTTATTATACTCTCAATAGACTCCGATACGGTAGAGTTACCTGCATGAAAGCAACCGTTGATCAACTTGCTAAAATTGAGATATTTGCCAGCTTAAACCGAACTGAATTAGAGCGATTGCAAGGAGACACAGAAATTTGCACTTATCGACAGGGAGAAGTTGTGATGCACGAGGGCGATCGCATCCCGGAAAAATTATACACTCTTTTGAGCGGTTCTTTGCGGGTTGCAAAAACAGCGGCGGCGGGAAAAGAAACAATTCTCCGCACCTTATGTCAAGGAGATATCTTTGCCGCACCTGCTTTGCTTGGTAATGCCATAGCCCCGGCAACGGTGACAGCAGAAAGTGATGTGCAAGTTCTTACCATAAATCGGGAATTTTTACTAGCAGCTATTGGGCAAAATCCCGAAATTGCTTTGCGAATATTGACGGTTTTTAATCAGCGGTTGCAGCAACTGCACGAAACGGTGCACGGGTTAGTGTCGGAAAGGGCGATCGTGCGGCTGGCCCGATTTATTCATTACTTTTGTGTCGAGCAAAATACAAAGATTACTGAGAATAGTATATGTTTAGAAAAACGTTTTCCCTATTATCAAATTGCTCGCAGTATTGGAATTACCTACGAAGAATGTGTGCGGTTGTTTAAGAAACTAAAGTTAGTTGTATCTTACAGTCGAGGGGGGAAAATTACTATATTGGATTGGGAAAAATTGGAGGCGATCGCCTCTGGAGAAGAAATAGATTAAA
>DMYK01000406.1:0-2897 GCA_003483675.1 Microcoleaceae cyanobacterium UBA11344 | reverse complement strand
GGCATGAAGACAAACACCCCCGTTTCCAAAACAATATCTTTACCTTCCAAAGTCAAAATTCCCTTTCCTTCGAGTACATTAACTGTGGCATTGCGCGCCGAAGTGTGTTCGGAAATCTCCGTTCCTGCGGCCAGACAAAATAGGCTATACTGGCAATTATTGTCTTTGACTAAAATTTTGCTCAGCACTCCGGCGGCGGGATATTCTATTGCTTCTCGGAGTTGGATTGCTGAAGATTGTAGCGGTAAAAGAGTAGCCGTCATAATTTTTGACTCCCTGAAGATTGTTTGGTTCCACAAAGGATGATGTAGCCTAAATCGCGATCGTACTTTTGGAAAACTCGACGCATGGCTAAAATGCGATCGCGAATTTGCGATTTACTTAAAATATTCCAGAAAATCCGCACTGTATCCACAAAACCTTCATCTTGAATCATCCGCCAAACGTTGAGAAGTCCCATCGCTCCAGTGAGATGTTTTTCTACTAGCAAACCCGCGTTTTGGCAAACAGCAATCCAGTTAGACTCAGACAAAGGCATTGAATTGACGCGAATCACTTCCGATAAAGCTTGGTTAATTTCTGCTTCTTGATTTCTAGCTAACATTTCGTGAGAGAGAAACTTGCCACCTGGTTTTAGTCGATCGCCAATTCCCGATATAATTTTAGCCTTCCCCGACGGCGACTGCATTGTCAGGATAGCTTCAGCCAAAACATAATCAAACTGTTCAGAAATACGTTCTAAGTGAAAAATATCTCCTTCTACAATTTCCACTCGATCCGTCAAACCTGCTGCTGCAATATTAGCACGAGCGCGAGCCACACTGTCGGGATTTTTCTCAACTCCGACTACTTTTACGCCAAAACGTTCAGCTAGGGCGATCGAACTATATCCAAAACTAGCAGCCAACTCCAAAACAGTCTCCCCAGGCTGAAAATCCGCCCATTCAAACAACATTTCTGTAGCAGCTTTTCCCCCAGGGCGCAGCATCTTTTTCCCAGCAGCAGCCAGCACTTCATGTCCCGGTGCAGTCTTAAAATTGAGAGTAGCATTGGTCATAATTTTGACCTCCTATTTAACCTTACTCTCAGTTTGCCAAATTTTCTCAAATCTTTCTATGAGCTAGCTCATATTCAAAGAAAAAATCTCGTTGTATCTCGTTATCTCGTTTATCTCGTTACCAGGCTCTGCCTCTTCTTTTTACTGCCACAATTGATGCCGATTAATATACTTCGTCATGACTTCCAAAATCTACAAACACGGCTTTTCCGTCTTCTGTAAAGTAGAACATTACTCTTTCGTCATAATCTACGCTAAAACTCCAAAATTCCTTGAGCTTACCTGACAATTTATGAGTTTTTAATCCCGGTTCAAACGGCTCTATAGTGAACTGATCCAGCTTTTGCCAAAACCTAGCCTCCAAATCTGCATCGCCTTTAATCCGCATTTTGAAAGCACGCTTGAATGAAGAACTGAAACTGACTTCCACGATTATTCCTCTATCAGTAGTTTGAGTTCATTAATATTAGCTGAAAATTTCAGTTCACCTTTTTGTTGTTCAACCTGCGCTGACTTGAAGTTTTGATACATCTCTTCACGACGTTCTTCGCGGAGATATTGCTTCAACAACAATTGAAGCTCTTGCTTTTCGTCAGTAGAAAGATTCTTGATCGTCTCAACCACATCACTAAAAGTCATAACCTACAAAACCCTATTGTGCTGATCAGATTATAGCAAAAAATATCCTTTTGGTTGATTCTCGTTTCTCGTTACCAGGCAGAGCCTGGTAACGCAGATCCAGAGGCTCTACCTCTTCTTAAAAACAGTAAAAAATCCCACTATTCACCATTCTCAACCCCCAAAGATTCAGCAAACCTAGAATAATCAAAAGCCGCCAACAACGGATCTAACTTGCGCTCCAAAATCAAATCAGCCAACAACTTAGCCGTCACAGGAGCCAATAAAATCCCATTCCGATAATGCCCCGTTCCCAGGATCAAATTCTCCCAAGCACTAGCACCCAAAATTGGCAACTCATCAGGAGTAGCAGGTCGAAATCCCCACCAAAACTCCAGAAGAGGATAATCCTGCAATTCAGGATATAACTTCATCGCTCCTGCCAACAAACTTTGGATTCCCGCTGGCGTATTTTCCGCAGTAAATCCGACATTTTCGCTAGTCGCGCCAATAATAATCCTACCATCTTGACGCGGCACAATATAAATCCCAGTTCCGAATAAAACCATTTGCAGCGGCTGAGTGACTGCACAATCTTCCGGCACACATACCGACAGCATTTGCCCCTTTATTGGAAACACCGGAATATCTAATAACTGCTTAGACCAAGCACCTGTTGCCAAAATATAACGGTCAGCTTGCAACTTTCCTGCCGTTGTTTCAACACCCAAAACTCGGTTTCCCTGCCGAATAATTTCGACAGCATTGTCTGGAATAACTTCAATCCCCAATTTTTTACTTGCAGTCTGAAGCGTCCGAAACAAAGCGCAGTTATCAACTTGGCCATCCTCTGGATACCACCAACCGCCAATTATTTTTTCACCCAATCCAAGCTGGTGCTGGCGAATAGCATCTCCGTCCAACCATTGAGAATTAAGGCTTGAAGATTCAGGCTGTTCGTCATCCTGATCTTCGCAAACAGGTGCGAGAATTCCCGATCGCCAATATCCCGTTTGCAAGCCAGTAATATCTTCTAGCTGTTCAACCCATGCAGGATATAATGCACGACTTTGTAAGCACAAATCCAGCATCGGACTGGGGGGAATTCTTTCGGCTTGGGGAGCCAGCATTCCCGCAGCCGCGCGTGCCGCAGGTTGTTGTAATTCGCCCGCGAGGATGGTGACAGATGCCCCTCGCAATTTGAGTTCAACTGCTAGGGAAA
>DMYK01000217.1 GCA_003483675.1 Microcoleaceae cyanobacterium UBA11344 | reverse complement strand
AACTTTTCCACAAGTTTTCCACAGGCATAAATCAACAAAAACTATACCCGCTAAGCATTTGAATTTATTTTCCACAGTTTGTACAGTGCGATCGCCCAGAAAATTAGCTCAAAAAAGTAAAAGCATCTTCCACCGCGCACCTCCAGAAAAGCAACCCCCAGCCCGAAGCTAAAAATCCTGGGGATTCCCCACCGACTTTCTGTGATAGGATTTGTTTCTATCTCAAATCCGGTTAATTCACCTTCCTCTCATGAAATTGGTTTGCACCCAAAGTGACCTCAACGCCAACCTCTCGTTGGTAAGTCGGGCCGTTCCCTCACGCCCGACACATCCCATACTAGCCAACGTTCTCTTAGTAGCGGATGAGGAAAATCAGCGGGTTAACTTGACAGCTTTCGATCTAAGTTTGGGCATTCGTACCAGCTTTGCAGCAGAAGTGACGGGAGGTGGCAGTTTCACCATACCCGCTAAATTGCTCAACGATATTGTTTCGAGACTCCCAGATGGAGAGATTACTTTAGAAGACGAAGCAGGAGACGATGGCACGGCGTATATAGCATATCTCACTTGCAGTTCTGGCAGCTACCAAGTTAGAGGCATGAGTTCAGAAGAATTCCCAGAATTACCCGCAATTGGGAACCAGGGAAAAATCCTCAATTTGCCCCCAGAAGCCTTAATAGAAGGGCTCAAAGGAACTTTATTTGCTACTAGCCCCGACGAAGCAAAACAGGTACTTGCAGGCGTGCATTTAAAGGTATTACAAGATTGTCTAGAATTTGCAGCGACAGACGGCCACAGATTAGCATTAGTTCAAACTGCCAATGAAAAAGCCGAAGGGGAAGAAACAGAAGAAGAATTTGAAGTAACAGTGCCAGCTAAGGCCTTGCGGGAAGTAGAAAGAATGTTAGTAATGCAGCAGTGGACTGAACCTGTCACCCTGCATTTCGACCAGGGTCAAGTTGTGTTTGAATGGGCAGACCAGCGACTGACAACCCGCACCTTGGAAGGGCAATATCCAGCATATCGGCAGTTGATCCCGCCATCCTTTGAGAGGCAAATTACAATGGATCGGCGATCGTTCTTATCAGCAGTAGAAAGAATAGCTGTTTTTGCAGACCAAAAAAATAATATTCTCAAATGCAGCATCAATGCCGTGAATCAGGAAATCACTTTGTCTGTAGATGCTCAAGATGTCGGCAGTGGTAAAGAGTCACTACCGGCACAAATTTCGGGAGAAAGTATAGATATTGCCTTCAACGTGAAATATCTGATTGATATCTTAAAAACGGCTCAATCCCCAGAAATTCAACTGCAATTAAATGGTGCTTTGGCCCCCGTAATTTTCCAACCTTTGGGCGGAGTCAATGCTACATTCTTGGTGATGCCAGTACAGCTAAGAGCTTAAATAGTAGGGTGCGCATTGCGCACCTTACCTAAATCCCTGTATCCCTGTCCCAATCCCTGTCGTGCCCTTCTGCATTCAAATCAACGGCAACAAAATCTCAAACTCCGTACCAGTACCGGGCGTAGAATGCAAATTCAACTTGCCTTTGTGCTTTTCCGTCACAATTTGGTGAGTAATTGCCAATCCCAAGCCCGTACCTTTTCCCGCTGGTTTCGTGGTAAAAAATGTATCGAAAATTCGCCGCTGAACTTCTGGCGGAATACCAGGCCCGTTATCTGCAATTCTCATCGCTATCCAACCATGATTTTGACTTTTTTCCGCTATTTCTGGGCTGACTTCGCCGTTTTGACTGACTAAAGATAGCTGTTGTGAATTTTCCCGATCGCCCCTCACATAATTTTGAATTAATTCCTCACTCATGTGGTCTCCCTCAGAACAGTCTATCACCTCAGTCTCAATCGTAATCGCAGGCACAAAACCTGTTTTTCCTTGGATTTCTTCCAAAGCGTCGATCGCATTGCTGATGATATTCATAAATACCTGGCTCAACTGACCAGAGTAGCACTTGACCAAAGGCAAATCCCCGTAGTTTTTAACTACTTTAATCCCGTGCTTGAGACGGTTTTTCATAATTAGCAGCGTGCTGTCAATACAATCGTGAATGTTAGCTTCTTTCAGGTGGGTTTCGTCCATGTGAGAGAAGGTGTGGAGGCTAGTAACGAGCTCGGTCAGCCTCTCTGCTGAAACTTTCATGCTTTTCAGGATTTCCGCCCAATCTTCTTGCAAAAAATCAAATTCTATCTGTTCTTTGAGTTCGTCAATTTGTGCGTTGTCACCGACAATTTTTTCGTAAGTGGACAACAAATCCATGATGTCTTTGGCGTAGTTAGATACAAAGCCGAGATTTCCGCTGATGCAGGTGACGGGATTTCTAATTTCGTGGGCTACTCCCGCGACCATTTGCCCTAAACTGGCTAGTTTTTCGGTTTGAATGAGTTGGGATTGAGTTTGTTGCCGGAGTAATTTTGTCGCTAGTTCGTGAATATTGGATTGGGCTACTAGGAGTTCGTGGGCGTCCAGCAAACGATAAGTTTGAGGCGATAATTGAACTACAATCGGCTCGTAAAGTATTTCTTTCGATCGCAGCAGCGAGTTTTTGGCTGCATCCACTATTAAAGTATTGCTGGAAAAAATAAAAGTTTCTGTTTGGGCAAAGTGGTACAAAGCCCTCACAGGTCGCTCTAAAAATAATTCTCGTCCAAAGGGACGACTGATAAATTCTAAAAATCTCCGCCGGGAAATCATGCCGACAAATTGACCCTCCAAAGTCAAAATCACACCAGGGATCAAGGGATTAGCTGCCAACATCTGAGAAACTTTGCTTCCCAAATCTGTAGCTTCTACGTGAAAATCGTAAAGCGACAATTCTTGGAGAGTTGAGTCCAAACGGAACTCTGCTATAGAATCCTCGTATATAGGCGGGACTTGTTTTTTTATGGAGGACGTATTCAACATAAATTCATCAGCACGAAGCTTGAGGTTATATTTATCAGAGTATAAGCAATATAGAGTATAAGCAAGATAGACGCGCCCCGGCAATTAGGCCTGACTTTATTGTATCTTGACTTTGGGGTATTAACGATTAGTTCCAGAATTTAGCTGCGAGTTAACCTGAATTTAAAGTGTTAACCTATTGTTAACACTAATTGCAATTAGTATTGCTCCGGTATTGTTTACACAATTCCTTAATTCAATCTAGAAAAAAACAGCGACGGATTTTTAACTTAATCTTAACTTAGCGCTGCGATCGACTATGATTGACAGGGGTATGCCCAAGATAGCAATTTATGAGTAGGTGATGGATGCAACCCGCCCTGACAAATCAGTTAAATAATGCTTTCACTCTGTTTCTCAGCTTGTTAGTAGAAGCAATACCTTTTCTGCTGCTGGGAGTTTTATTTTCCGGCTTGCTGCTGGGGTTTGTAGACGAGCGTAAACTCATAGCCCGCATCCCGCGAAACCCACTGCTGGGGGCTTTAGCCGGTAGTTTGGTCGGGTTTTTGTTTCCCGTGTGCGAGTGCGGAAACGTGCCTGTGGCCCGCAGGTTGCTGATGCAGGGAGTACCCGCACCGGTGGCGATCGGCTTTTTACTCGCGGCACCGACAATCAATCCGATCGTGATTTGGGCGACTTGGACTGCATTTCGGGATCAGCCAGAAATCGTAGTTTTACGGGTGGTATTTTCCCTAGTCACAGCCACAATCATCGGCTGGGTGTTCAGCACCCAGAAAGACTTGCGGCCTCTGCTACAACCCTCTGTAGCCCGCGCGATTCCCCTACCAAAACCTGAGTTCTCCGAAACAGAACTAATCGGGGCCAAAACTCCGTCGCTGTTGCAGTCTGGGACATTTATGCTCGGTATGCCGGGGGGCCCGGTGCTGATCGAATCTCTGCTACAAGACGACTGGAAGCCCTTACAAACAGGCAAAACTGAAAAAACCTCGAAACCTTCCTCCATGTTCCACCGCGTTTCTAAAGAGCGCCTGCGCCTGCTTTTAGATAGTATGGTACAGGAGTTGCGGGAATTGGGAGGTGTGTTAGTCATTGGTAGTGCGATCGCCGCCATCATTCAAGTTGGCGTCCCCCGCGAACTCATTCTCAACCTCGGTCAAGGCCCCGTTTCTTCAATTCTCGCCATGCTGCTATTAGCAGCAGTCGTGTCGATTTGTTCTACGGTAGATGCCTTTTTTGCCCTATCTTTTGCTGCCACATTTACCAGCGGTTCGCTGTTAGCATTTCTCGTTTTCGGCCCGATGATTGACCTCAAAGGCATCGGTTTAATGCTCTCAATTTTTCGAGGGAGAGCCATAATTTACTTAATGGTACTGGCGGCTCAGTTAACCTTTTTAATGACTCTCGCTGTGAATTTATATCTAGGTTAGGAGATTGG
>DMYK01000008.1:4710-9353 GCA_003483675.1 Microcoleaceae cyanobacterium UBA11344 | reverse complement strand
AGGTGAAACCCGCCCCTACAAGCCCCTGACGGATATTATTTTTTATGCTGATGCAATCACAAATTCCCAATTCCTAATTACCCCAAATTTATGAATCCCGAACCTGAAATTCGCCGCCTATTAGATATCATGCCCGCCTCCGGCCGCATGATGAGTAAAATTATTAATAAGCCTCCACAATCGACGGTAATTGACTGTCAATTTCCTTTACCTTGGAATCGCGATCGCCCAATTTACATTAATTTTGACCTGTGGAGGCTTTTGTCTAAGCCACAGCGGGATTTACTAATTTTACGAACTGTAAGTTTCCTGGGCAATTTTAAGTGGTTTAAACTGGATGTTTATCAAGGGGCTGCACTAGCTGGAATTGTCGGAACCGTTGTAGAATTGTGGCAAAGTGATCCGGTGGGAATTGCGATCGCGGGCGGTTTGACGGGACTGGCGATGACTCGAATTTGGCGCGACAACCGCAGTTCCCAAGTAGAATTAGATGCAGACGAAACGGCGATTCGCGTGGCTCTAAGGCGTGGTTACAGCGAAGGAGAAGCCGCCAGACATTTGTTGTCAGCGATTGAAGCTGTGGCGCAGATTGAAAAGCGCAGTTTGGATTTTAACGAGTTGATTCGGTGTCAAAACTTAAAGGTGATATCGGGTATTTCGGCGGTGGGTGTGCCCGATAGTGTTAGGAAAGATTGAAAATACTATTTCACAAACGATCGATCGTGAGTCCCGCAGCCAAAGGACACAACAGTGTTGTGTCCCTACAGATTAATATTTATTGTACCATTTGTAGGGACACGGCACTGCCGTGTCCTTTGCAGCACTTAACAAGACTAAAAACTGCCTCGAAAGTCATATTTTTTATAAAAAAATGTTCGATCGCTCTAATTTTAGCATTCATGCTACTAACATTGCAGCTTTTTTTAAAACCTTACATGAATTTTGAGCGTAACTGTTTGTTTTCGGCACTTTATAACGGTTTTTAGTGCTTGTATTTGCATTTTAAACGCCTATTTTTAACGTTTATTTTGAGCAATTCAATAAAAATTTAGGGCAAGTTTTTTAATGTCAAGTTATGTAAAAAAATGAATTCAAATTTGATTTACGGCCTAAGATAACGTCATTGCTCAACTCGATATAGTTTCCGATCGCCCTCCGGCAATCGAGAAAAAATCATCAATTAGGACACATATTTATTGCAGTAGCTCGATACTCGATCGCGCTCGCACTCGCGTGCAAGTCTGTCACAGTCCTATGGGCAAACATACCCAATTTACAATACAGCCATGAACACCCCAGAAACTCCCAATGCTTGGATTATTTACCGACTCCTGCCCAACTTTCAGCGCTTACCCGTCGCGCAATTTCGCAGCCGCAGTGAAGCAGAATCTTCCCTGAAAGCCATCCGGGAACTGCTACCCAATAGCGAATTCATACTTGCTTTCGAGGTTGGGCTAGAAAATCCAACTAACGAACTCATTCAGCCCCCTGCTAAAGAGCAAAACTTGCCAAGTTCAGTTAACCGAGAACTCTTGAAACTTTTCATTATCAGTTCTCCTCCTGTTGTTTCCCGCGTCATTCATTCTTTTCACCGCGATAATTTTGCCTGCGTTTCTGACTGGAGTCCCCTTATCCCAACTCAAAATCCCGGTGAAGTGATCGGCATCTTAATTAAATATTTTGCCGCTAACTCTTAGCATTCGTTCGAACAGTCCCGATCGTATTGATAGCGGTAAGGTGTGCACTGTACACCCTACATCTGAACAACTCATCATATTATCTCCAGTCGATTAACCCTAACAGGACTTACGCGCGGGGGGCAAACAACCCGGTTTCTACGTCAAGATTTCTCGATTTTATCCAGAATTTCTCTCAGAAACCGGGTTGTTTGCGTAAGTTCTGCCTAATATGGTAGGGGCGGGCGATGCCAACAATATCTGCCAATAATTGACGATCTCAAAAACCTGCCCCGGCTTTTAATCGCGGTCGTTCGCCAACTCAAGAACAATGATAAACTTGATATTCATACCCATCTACTGATGGCAAATCGCGAGATTCTATCTGACACTTTTGCGATTCTAAATTGACAGGTGCGGCAAAATTAACCAACCACAAATCTAGCGGACGTTGCAATTTGCTAAGTGTTTTGTCAAGAGTCGCTGCTACTAATTCCGGTGTCTTCCTTTGATGATTAGCCAAAAGAAATAGAGGAGAATCCGAAAGTTGAACTTCCTCCTTCTGACTGACCTCTGTTACATCCGTTACATCCGTTACAGAATCCGTTGCCGAACTTTCCCATTCCCACCCTATCCCCATCAATTCTCCGATTTCTACATGAGTCTTCTGAGTAGTAGCAATCAACAGGGGAACTTTCGATACTTCGCGGATAATCGGAACTAAAAGATCGGGTTTGTAATATTTCCGATAACCAAGATTAGAATTTACTGTGACACCGCTGATAAAACCCATTAATAAAATTAGCAAAACTGCTTTTTTGCCAGCAATTTTGATAGGTAAATTAAACCATTGACTTTTTACTGTAGGTGTGTTAAAAATAACTGCCAAGGCTGAACCTAACAATAAGATTATCCCTGGAAAGTAAACAAAATTGTATCGCGCGCCGCGAGTTAGGTCAATACCAAGAATATATGTAAAACTAAAAAATAGCAAAATTGCTGCTAGTACAAACCCGCCGAAAATCACAGTGCCTAAACGATTATCTTCCGTTTTTAAGGAAGTTTTAATACCGCCAATCAGCAGGGGAAGCGCCCAGATAAAATAGATTGTCATGGCGATTATAGAGACAATTACTACTGGGAGATTTGGCGATTCAACGGGCAGCAAAGATATCACAGTAATCCATCCAGCCACAGCTTGAAAAATCGGACTTATCCAATCCAACCACGAGTTATCGCTACTAACAATCCAATTAGTTAATTCGCGGCCATACTTGTTTGAAAAAAATACTGGCAGCCAAACTAAACCGCCCGCAACCGTGCCGATCGCAACTGCCAATAATCGCCAGAGGATTTGAGATTGCCAAATATTAGGCTGATTTTTATTTGCTTCAAATTCACTGTTTGAAATGGGTAATTTTCCATTAAAATGCTGCGACAACACAGCAATTAATGCTATTGCTTCCGCACACAAAGTCAGGGTAAAAAAGTAGTGAACTGCCAGACCGAAACAGTTAAAAAATACCCATAATATTACCGTCCAAACTGGAAAAAAATCGCGATGTTTAACCTGTTTCGCAGCTAATGTAAAGCAAAATAGAGAAGCAATAACTAATAAAATTCCTAAAGTGTAATGGCGAGCTTCTTGAGCGAGATAAATGCCGTAGGGAGAAACTGCCATCATCGCGGCGGCACATTGACCAACTAAACTAGAATTGAAAGCAAATTTGCCCAAAAAGTAAATAGCTGGAACTGAAATTACACCCAATAATGCTGGGAGCGATCGCGCAATCCAAACTAAACTATCCCCAGAAGGCCCAAACAGTCGCATCCACCAGTGGGCGAGTATAAAATACACTGGTGGATGATTGCTTTCTAGCAACAAATTGCGGAGTACGTCGGTAGTGTCCGCATCGGGGCTCCATTGCAGCGGTTCTAGTAAAGTAGAAAGATCGATCGCCCGATCGATCGGCACTCCTCGAAAACTGTTGCCCAAACTAAAAACTAGAGTCGAAAACTCATCCGTCCACAGCGGTTTCGAGTCCAAATTGGCAAAGCGCAACATCAAGGCGATCGCCGTCCAAAGTAATAGCAATAACAATTGTTTTTTCCTAAGCATTAATTCAGCATAACCTAATTAACGTCCGTCACCCGCCAGCTCAGCTTCAGATTGATCCAGAAATTCCACAGAGTCACGGCTGCGATCGCAATCAACTTAGCTAAATATTCATTCATCCCAAAAACATTAAACAGCAAATTAACCAGCAGCACATTCAAAATCAAACCCATCAAGCAAATTGCATTAAATTTCAAGAGCCGTTTCAAGCGCTGGCGTTTCCCTGGCTGCCGCTTAGAAATGTCCCCAAAAGTCCACAAATCATTCCACAAAAAATTACTGATAATTGCTACTTCAGAAGAAACGATCGCACTGCGAGTCAGCGCGAAACCGAGGAAAGTCCGCAATACATAAAAAACCCCCAGATCCACAAATACCCCGCTGAAACCCACCGCGCCAAACCGCAGAAATCGACCCATCGGCCAGCGGGCCAACCGCAACCTCAGCAAATGCCACAAATACTCAATATACTGTTTCCAGGTAACTTTACTCTCGCCTGCTTGGCGCTCCTGAAACACGTAACCAACTTCTCCAATCCAGCGTATGTCGCCTCTGCCGAGCACTTCAATCAAAATTTTGTAACCGGTCGGATTCATCGTTTTGCCAGCAATACAACTGCGGCGTACCATAAAATAGCCGCTCATCGGGTCTGAAACTCGGCCCACGACTCCCGGTAGTATAATTAATCCCACAATCTGAGCTCCCCGCGATAAAAATCGCCTGACAAAGCTCCATTCGCTCACACCTCCGTCGGCAACGTGGCGGCTCGCAGCGGCTAAATCGGCTCCCCGCTTAATTTCTGCTAAAAGCTGCAACAGCGTCTCTGGGGGATGTTGCAAGTCGGCATCAAT
>DMYK01000008.1:3495-4589 GCA_003483675.1 Microcoleaceae cyanobacterium UBA11344 | reverse complement strand
GCTGTCGTCATCGACTACAATCATTTCATAGTCACCGGGAATACTGCCATCGAGCAATTGGCTCAATTTTTCCACAATAATCTTGACATTTTTGCACTCGTTGTAGGTGGGAATTATTAGGGAAAAATAAATGGGCGGTTCCCCTTTTGTAGCAGAAGTTGGAGCTAAAGTCGGTGCCGCCGGAATTTGCAAAGGGTTTGACGGCACTGGTACGAGTTGATTTGGTTGGTTGAGGCTCATAGTTCTAGTTTTCAGAAAGTAAAAGATGTTTTTTTATGACTTGAGACTTGAGAATATGTTTCGTCTAGAGTTGATTTGTTAGGATATAAAAACGCCTTTAATTCTAGGTAGTGATTCTGTAATTGAACCGGAAAATAAAACTGTGGATGCAATTCTCGATCGAGCTTTACAAGGATACAACATCTCAACCGCAGATGCGTTGGTACTTTTGCAACAAAAAGAGCCAAATGCGATCGCCTCTATTCAAACAACCGCTGACTTGCTGCGTCGCCGACAATCAGGCGATACTGTCACCTATGTGATCAACCACAATATTAACTTCACCAATATTTGTGAGCAGCATTGCAGTTTCTGTGCATTCCGCCGTGACGAAGGAGATCAGGGCGCTTTTTGGTTAAACGCAGACCAAATTCTCGAAAAAGCAACTGATGCAGTGCAACGGGGTGCAACGGAAATTTGTATGCAGGGGGGATTACATCTTAAAGCTAAGTTAAATGGAACATCCTTGGCTTATTATCTGCAATTAGTAAAAACTATTAAGGATAAGTTTCCTCAGTTACACTTGCACGCTTTTTCGCCCCAAGAAATACAATTTATTGCTAGGGAAGACAGCCTTAGTTTCAGCTATGTAATTNNGCGGGAGTCGGTTCGATGCCGGGAACCGCGGCGGAAGTTCTCGACGATGCGGTACGACGGATTATTTGCCCGGAAAAAACAGATTCGGCAACTTGGCTAGAAATTGTGGGAATTGCTCACAGTTTGGGATTACCGACAACGAGTACAATGCTTTGCGGGCATATTGAAACGGCCCAACAGCAGGTTTTGCATTTAGAAAAAGTGCGATCGCTCCAACA
>DMYK01000008.1:0-3468 GCA_003483675.1 Microcoleaceae cyanobacterium UBA11344 | reverse complement strand
CCATTTGTCGGACAAGCAGCACCAGCACCTTTGCGGAGTCGAGTCGGCCGCGATCAACCAATTTTAGCAGATACATTGTTACTCACCGCTGTATCCAGAATCTTCTTGGGAAATTGGATTCCCAATCACCAACCGAGTTGGGTAAAATTGGGTTTAGCAGGAGCTACAGAAGCGCTGAAATGGGGTTGCAACGACATCGGCGGTACTTTGATGGAAGAACATATTACTACAATGGCAGGTGCTGTTGGCGGCAGTTGTCAATCTGTCGAAGATTTGCAAAATGCGATTAGTTCTTTGGGNNCAAAGAGATACAATTTATCGGCCTTTAGGGGTTGACAATTTGGCAGAAATAGGTGTTAAACTGTCCCGCATCTAAATTATATTTTTCGTCCCGCCCACCCCACAAGAATTTTATCAAAATAATTGCGATCGCCAGCGATTATTTTGGGGTAGGGAAACGGCATTGCCTTGTCCGACCTTGCTATGATAATGAAACATTATAATTGAGGTATTTTATTTAAACGCACTCATGCAACGCTTTGAAAAAAAAAGGAATATGACACTTAACATCGCTACTTTGCTGTGAATAAAATCTCCCTATTTCTAACGATAGTTGCTCTCTAAATACTCGCTCGTCCCGGCTAAAGTCACCGGCTGGCTTAATTAGATGCCAATAATCCTTAGCTTTTTTGATTGTCAGCAAAGCTACTATTAACTCATGCTTCTGAGTTGCATCAGTCGTATTTTGAAACTGATGTTTCCATGAATCCTGGAATTTATCTAAGTCTAGCGTACAATCCAATCCCGAACAATGATTTATGCGATCGAATGCTCTCTTTAAGTTAAACTGTAAATCTCTATCGCTACTAATTCCATCAGCCATATCACTATAAATATTCGTGAGTGACACTAGATTTTCTTGATAAATCGGAGAATTAGGATAATCATCAAATAATGATTGAAGTTCCGGTGTCAGAAAGTATGCTTCTTTATGAATCAAACCTGTAATCCAGATCCGATGCTGTGCTGCGTTTTTCTCTTTCACCTCAGATTTTTCGTAAAGATTCCGAAAAATTGCTTCTGTATCTGTAAAAATATAATTGTCGATCGTTTGCAGTTGCAAATCTAAATCTATTATTGCAAAAAGTCGATCGCAATCTAAATACGAGTTAGTGCTATCCTGTTTATGTAATGTTAAAAGAGTAAAGTAGGTGTCTATGACATCTTTGCGATCGCCGCAGTTAAAAAATTCCGGCAACTTCTGTCTCCACCATGTTGGAACGCAAGCCTTATAAAAGTTGGCATCAGGCATTTGCTCCATTGCTTTATAAGATTGAGGTGACTCTCTACCCTGTATCTTCGGAGTAACACCTTCGCATAACACAACAATTTTGTTTTTAATTCTGCGAGATTGCAAAATAACCTCGCAATGTTTTTTTAGCTGTTCTGGATTAAGACTCATTTATAATACTAGGATTCTTGTTTGATCAGTTTTGGCTCGATTTCTTTAACGTGAGCTGGTGTCAGAGCTTCACACAATGCGTAGGAGTGAGTTGCCAGAATATATTGATTGCTGGGAGCCCACTCTTTCAGGTCTGATATAATTTGATATTGCCAATCTGGATGAAAAGCAATTTCAACTTCATCCATCAAAACAATAGCATCTTCTATGTTCCGGGATTTGAGCCATATATAAATGCTAAGTCTTTTGAGTTCGCCGTGACTTAAATCTTCAGGATATAGTTCTATAGTTTCACCATTATCCAATTTAAAATTTACTCCAGAAAAATCTTCATTTAAATTTATCCTTTTATTGCCCAATAGCAGATTTAAGTCGTTAATTAGAGATTGATAGCTGTTCCCGTAGCTACCTGTTTTTATTGCTTCTCTGAAATCGCGATCGCGAGCATCTTTAAATGATTTAATAAGTAGGTTTACAGCAAGGAAATCATAGGTAAACAAACCTTTTAATTCAAATCTTGCAGATGCGAGTATCCCGTAATAATTCTTATCTGCCTTACTTGAGTTGCTAAATAATAGTTTTCTAGAATCCGGGGGAAGAAACAGAAAAACTTGTGTGGACGGAGCGGCTAGAAAAATTTTACGCGATATATTATGTAATAATGATTTTGCTTGATCTTTACTTTGACAAGTCAAATGACATTGTAGCTTTGTATTTGGCTCTTGATTATTATTATTTTTTTGAGCGCTTGAATAATAACATAGATTTATGCTGTCTTCTGAATTTATATCTTCATTACAATCTAACATCGCTTCTGACGGTGAACATTCTTCCGAAAAAAAATCAAGATTAACAATTTTTTGTCCATCCCAAATGTCAATAATAGCTAAGACTCTTTTATCTTGGCCATCTGCAACTTTAAATCCCTGAAGCAGATTTTGTAAAAATGGTTTTTTATCCTCATCAACAGAACAGTGCAGCAACACAAAAATTAACTGCAACAGCGTACTTTTCCCGCCGCCATTTTGACTACCCAGCGGAAAAATACTAGGAACAAAATCCTTTTCAAAAGTGATGTCTATATTTTTCAACCCCCGAAAATCAGGAACTTGAACTCGTAGCAAGTGCATAAATAACTCCTCGCATTGGCTGGTATCAAGTAATAAAGCTAACTAAGATTCCCAAAATTTCATCAACTGGCGGCAGCGAGTATTCTCTCAAACCAATGGTAACAGTTTGCTCTTCTAATTTGATAAATTTCCACAAGTTCCCTGTCGTAACGCAACCATAAAGCTTGTTAACAAAGTCGCCGTTTTTCTCATTGAAACGCTGAGCCGCAATCATCTCAGCAACACATTGTCCAAGTCCGCCGTTGATGTCTTCTTTTTTAGCTGCCACCACAATCATAGCAGGAGCTTCGATAAACAGTTGTTCGGGCGATTTGCTAATTAGGAAGTCGCAGACACCGTTAAGTCCCACAGATTGATCGACGGTAAAATCATTCCCAGAAAAAAGGCTGATTTGCTGCTGGAAAATATCTTTTAATTCTAGCATAATCGGACAGATAATCATTTCAGAACGAGCTTTTTCGGTATTCAATGCTAGGGCTAGAGGTAGGCGTTTTTCGATGAACTCAGCTAGGGCTGGACTCGGCTGAATCGGCGGCGCTGAAACAATAAAAGTAGGTACTTCTATTAGGGTGAGTTGAAAGTCTTGTTTGACTTTTTTGAGGGTGAATTCGCTATAGGACGCTTTTTCACGCTCACTGTAAAGTGGTCTGGTTTAGATTATAACACTTTTCAATCGGATGAAATACAGCAGATGGGAGTAGGGACACGGCAGTGCCGTGTCCCTACCGGACTCACATGAGACTAAACCTTAAACTTCTCCACAATCCGTCTCATTGCTTCCTCCACATTCTCCCGACTATTAAACGCCGAAATGCGGAAATAACCCTCACCCGCCGCACCAAAACCAGAACCCGGTGTTCCCACCACATTGCAAGT
>DMYK01000060.1:10598-11150 GCA_003483675.1 Microcoleaceae cyanobacterium UBA11344 | reverse complement strand
ACAATCACATCAAAAAAAGCCTCTTCCAAATCGTAACCAAACATCTGCGACATCGCCATCAACTTCGATTTACTAGGAATTCCCTGCTGATTTAACCAATCAGTCAACACAAATATTTTGTGCATCAAAAACATTTCCAAAGCTTCAGGGTTGTACTGAATTCCTTCACTGCGGTGGAATTGGTGCGGCACCAACATCGCCGCATAGCGGACTAATTCCCCGGTTTTCCAATCCAGCAAAAAAGGCAGCCAAGGATAACAGGAATCCAAGCGAATAAACCACAGGCGCACTTCTGGAATTTCGGAAATTTCTCGCGGATCGAACTCTTCGCGCGGATACTCTATTTCAAATTGTAGCTGTTGTTCGTTTTGGGCGATCGCCCCTGCCAGCCACTTGTCAATTACTGTCTGCACCGGAGACAAATCTAAATTGTTTATATGCTGGGAATTGATTGATACCATAATACTCATAAAATGTCAAGCCTATAGCAGTAAGTTACTATCTATAATACCACCACCCCTTACCAATCACCCATTCCCAATTACCCAT
Source organism: Microcoleaceae cyanobacterium UBA11344 (assembly GCA_003483675.1). GTDB lineage: Bacteria > Cyanobacteriota > Cyanobacteriia > Cyanobacteriales > Microcoleaceae > Microcoleus. The sequence goes on along the minus strand of DMYK01000060.1, from coordinate 10,601 downwards.
TCC
>DMYK01000060.1:9177-10523 GCA_003483675.1 Microcoleaceae cyanobacterium UBA11344 | reverse complement strand
CTGCAAAGAATTGCCAATACCCTGAATAACTCCCCGCCCGATCAAACCAATTCCTCGCCCAATTACCTGGGTTAAAACGTAAACAACACCAGTACCCAACAGCGAAATAATTGCCCTCACTCTAGGTGCGATCGCATCTCTCGCTTCTAGCACCAAAGTCAAGGCCAACTGCCACCCAGAAAGTTGTGCCAACTCCTGATTTCTCGGAGCATAAATAGAAATTCTCTGAATTCCCCTCTCGCCCAAAACATACAGCCAAAACCTACTTTCAAAAATCGCTTTCGGTTCCACAAAATAGCTATCCCAGCGATATTTCCAAGACAAATTATTCCGAAACCGCTCAATTTCTCTTGTCGAAATCAACTTGCTATCGTAAAAACGTTGCTTGATTTCCTCAACATAGGCAAAATTATTTAGCAGAGGCTGCATGACTCCGCTAGCAACTTGAATTGCCAAATTTTCTAACAAAGCTTCAGCTCGCTGCATCGCTGGCGGGCTACCAGGTAGACAAGAAATATTATCAACTGTTAGGGGAATTTCAAATAGCAAATGTGCAAATAAGTCAAGTGCGATCGGGATTTTGCCAAGGATTTCTGCTGCAACAGCATCAGCATCTTCGAGTAGCACCGGCACAACTTCTAGCCCGTTGCCCGCCACCGAAATTTTTCCTTGACTTTCCCTCCATTTTAAGTTTGGTTGACTGCTCTCAAAAAATTGAGTTTCTGGGGCTGGCAATGTATAGTATTTGCCAAAAAAATCTATAATTGTCGCTGACCACAAATCCCGCAAAAGAGCAGGCATTTTTTCCGACAATTGAGTTAGCTGCACTTGCCCCAAGCGCAATTCCTCCAGCAAATCTTTTAACTTGCGTAGGATGGAACTAAGCAATTCTAGCTTTTTGGTCGATCGCAAAATATCGATTTCCAAAGGTACGCCAGTCAAATTCACCAAATCTAACTGCAATTTAGCTGCCACGGAGTCAAACAAACTCCCTTGCCAATCATTTCCAATCACCGAAGATTCGACGAAAACTGGGGAATTAGCAACTTCCAATTCAGCATGATTTAACACCCTCTCCCCTCTGACTTCTTCCCTCTTCCCTCTGACTTCTTCCCTCTTCCCTCTGACTTCTTCCTTCTCCCCTCTTTCTGGCAATAAGTGACTAACAATCCAACGAGCCGCCAGCAATTCTCGGCGGCGTCCGTTCAACACAACCCCATCCAAAATAGAGGTAAAATCTTCCGAATCTGCCGCTTTTACCTGTTGCAAATCTGCTTTTACGATCGCCAAAGCCGCATCAATTTGTCGCAATCCAGACAGGCAAAAATAAGCCAACAATTTTTGGG
>DMYK01000060.1:8490-9057 GCA_003483675.1 Microcoleaceae cyanobacterium UBA11344 | reverse complement strand
CCGCATAGCTTCAATGGTGACGGAAATATCTCTATCTTTAGGACTATAGCCATTTGCGCCTACTTGCTGTAAGCGGGCTAACAAAGCTGGTGTGGGGGGGCCGGGCCCGCCCAACAGCAACAGCGGCAGGTTCGGGTAGAGACTTTTGAGCTGCTGGCAAAATGCCAGGGCCGACATTTTTGCTCCTGGCAAATTTTGCGTCTCTAAATCAAAAATTACCAAATCTGCTGGCTTTCTCTCTCCAGAGTCGATCGCGAGAGCTTCTAGAACTTGCAAAGCCTCCGTTGCAGTTGAAGCCTCTGCAACAACTTGCAAGTCGGGATACTGATCGAGCGCGACTCGTAGACCGAGGCGAAAAATGGTATTGTTACCGATCGACAACAGTTGAAAATTAGTCATCCTTTCATCAGAAGATAGAATGTCGAAGGCCGAATCTCAACCCAATTACTCCGGGATCAAATTAGCATCAGGAGGCCCACCCGACTCAGGAATCGGAGGTGGCGGGGCGGGTTCGGGAGCCGGAGCCTGAGCGGGTTCCGGAGCCGGCTCCGGTTCTCGGGCTGGCGG
>DMYK01000060.1:0-8389 GCA_003483675.1 Microcoleaceae cyanobacterium UBA11344 | reverse complement strand
GGGCTGGCGGATAATAAGGCTCTGGTTCGGGAGCCGGGGCCTCTTGTCGGGCTGGCGGATAGTAAGGCTCAGCAGCCGGCTCCGGTTCGGGAGGCGGCGCGTACTGCTCCTCTCGCGCCGGCTCCGGGGCGTATTCCTCCTCTCGCGCCGGAGCCGGGGCGTACTGCTCCTCTCGCGCCTGCTCCGAAGAGCGATCGCGCTCCGCCGCCTGTGGGGGTGCTGTGTTGGCTCTCAGTTCCGCACTCCAGCGCCCGATCGCACCCGCCGCCTCAGAGTGCAGCGCCCTACCGTAGCTGATTTGGGAAGCCATATTGATTGCTGCTCCTAGTCGGCCTTGAGACGCCAATTCAGCAGCTCGATCGAGAATCGGTCGATCTTGAGCCACTTGCAGTTCGCCCACCCACTGATCGACATTCTCCTGAGCTTTGGCGTACAGAGTCCTACCGCTCTTAATTTCCGATGCGCTCTCGATCGCGGCGCTAAGTTTTCCTTGCTTCGCCAGGGCTAGCGCTTCGTCCAAAAAAGGCTGATCTTGAACCACTTCTATGCGTTTCGTCCAGCTCGCCAGCAGAGTTTGCGCCTCTATTCTGCGGGGGCGATTTTGAGCGATCAGAAGTGCCTGAGCAATGCCACCTTTGAGTCCCTCAACCGTTCCCGGTTCTGCCAACTGCTTCGCCAGCATCAGAAAAGCTTGGTCTTCTATCCGCTGAATTTCCTTGCGCCAAGCAGCGATCAAAGTTTGAGCGTGCACCCGTCGCGGCTGCAACAGGCCGATCCTTTGGGCTTGCTCGATCGCCACCTCAAACGTCCCAGACTGACCCAAACTGGCGATCGTACTCGCCACTTGCAGCCTTAGCAAATCTTGAAACTGCACCTGCAAATTTTCTATTTGAGTTTGAGCCTGCTGGTATAGAGGACGGCCTGGAGCAATTTGACTAGCAGCCCCCTGGCCTTCGAGCAAGCTAAAAATGTGTTCCCCCAGAGGTGTTGTAATCGACTGGTTCCATGTCACCGCCTGAGCTCTACCCAATTGCATCAAATCTTGAGCTTCCGCAAACAGAGGCGAATCCTGTGGTACGACAGAAGCAGCCTCGATCGCCCCAAGGAGGTTTTTCGCCGCCAACTGCTTAGTAGCCATTGCCAGCAAAATCCGGCTCCAGCCTGCGATTTCCAGCTCCGCTTTGGCGCGCGCCAATAGCTGCGGATCTATTTTGCGAGCCAAGATGATCGCCTCAGCGAACTTTTGCGGAGTTCCCTCCTGCGCCATATTTCTCGCCTCTTGCAAGCGCTGCCAGCCGTTTCTTTCCAAAGCAATCTGCTGGACTAGCTCGTTGTAGCGTTTCTGACTCCAAAACACATTTTCCAGCTTAAACAGAGCTTGAGCATAATCCCATGCCTTCCTTAAATCCTCTGTTTTCAAAGCTGCCTGAGCCTGATCGTAAATATTTTGCCCCTCCTGCCAATTTTTCTCCCAAGCCGTAACAGCCTCCTGGACCTCTGGGTAAGACCGACTGGTTTTCGGAATTGTCGCCACAATCTCCAGAGCGCCTTTCAAATCGCCCATCTCAATTTTTGCCTTGGCAAATCCCAAAATGGCTTTCGACCAGTCCCCCACCAATTGTTGGCCTTGCGAGTAAAGCGGGTGTTCTTTCGGCCAAGCCTGCACCAGTGCGATGGAAGCTTCTAGTTGTTCTAGCTTGCCCGACTTAGCTGCTTGTTGAGCGCAGTAAAGTCGCTCCCCGTCCGCCGCCAGCGGCGACAGTTGTTGGCAATTTGGAGGCGGTGGCATCGTCAACAACCACAGGAATGCAGCGGCCCCGGTGATGCCAAATCCCACCAGGAGACTCAGCCAGATCAGTTGCCACTGCCAAAAAGTTCTTTTACTCTCTAGAGGTGGCATCGTTGCTTCTGAACTAGAATCCCCTGTCGGAGCCTCTGCACTTAACTGTGCTGTCGGCTTAGGGGATGGGTTGTATTGCGGTGGTGTGTGGAATTGGTCTGATTGTCGTCTCGCCATTACTTCAGCCTGTCCTGTAATGCGCTAGGTCGCCTAACCCAGTTGGTAGGTAGGCAGGTTGCCAGAGAACCGAAGCTCATAATCTAGATCGGATTTTGGGCTTTGGTTCAAAGCTGATGCTTTTGGCATTGCGGATTGTGACAAACTTTGGCAGTCTGTTCCACATCCTTATTTAAGCACGGTTATCGAATAGTTATTAACAGATCCAGGAGGCAATGTGCAACCAAGAACAGTAGAAGGCACTCCTCAGTCGGTTCAATGCTAAAGCCTCAAGCAGTCTGAAGCCGAAGGCTGAATTTTTGAGGAATTTTTATTTGTTCACTCAATATTTTTCCCTCGTCTTGCAGTTGGCTAACTTCTGCCGCCGGGCCGGAGGGCGGCTTTGAGTTTCAGCTCTCAATCCGAAAATCCTCTCCAAAATGAGTAACGTTGTTGATATCTGTAGACCTTTGCTGCCAAAGTTTCCAGCTCCCTTCACGCAGCAGGCGGCGGAGCGCTGGCGATCGAGCTTTCTGTGGCGGACTCGGGCGATCGATAGCCGTAGAAGTCGATGCGGTAATCTACAATCCGAACCCCTGTTTGCTGTTCGATTTGTGCCACCAAGTCTTTGGGCAATTCCACATGAATGTCGAGGATCTGAGCCGTATCCAGACAGTTTACGTGAGAGTGAGAGTCACTCACATTGCCGTACAAGCGTCCCTCCGATCGCTCTATGCACTCAATAATCCCCTCTCTCGAAAGAGCTTCGAGATTTTGATACACAGAAGTGTGACCGATCGAATGCGATTGTTGGTTCAGGCGATCGTAAATTTCGCGCGCAGAGAGGTGTTCTTGCGCCTGCCACAGGAGTTCGAGAATAAATCGACGCTGGCGGCTCAAGCGCATTCCCATCGCCTGACAGCGATTTAAAGCATCTTCTAATGAACGAATTGGTTTCACAGCCACCGCCTTCTAAAGCCTGCTCGATTTTTAATTCTCGTACAATGTTGCACGCCGACCCTCTATTGACTAATTCTAACCCAGGGTTGCCAAAGGTAGAAAGACACCATTGAAACCTGACAGCCTTCTACCTTCTAGCATCCAAAGTCCTAGGGGGACGATTTGATAGCCTGAATCAGTAACTTAGCTATTTCCGAGAGTTGCTTTTTGTTAAAGGTTTTGAGCAAAAGCCTTACTACTGCCTTCGGTTCTGCCGGAAGTGCTACTGGCTGCGACACTGCTGCTGGGGTTGTTGCTGGGGCTGTTGCTGGGGCTGTTGCTGGGACGCTTGCCGCTGCTGGTGGGGGTGTTGCCAAAAGCAGTAAATTTTTACTCGGAGCGATCGCCTTGACTTTCCCCCCTTGCACCAAATCTCCCGCATCCTTGAGTTCTTTGATAATCAGCGGAGCTAACACTTTATAAGAGTTTTTGGGATTCGCGATCGCAACTCTAGCGATTTTGACTAAATTTTGCCAAATCTCGATACCGGTTCCCAACTTATAGAGGCGAACACACACATCCGACAACTGCTGGCGAGTAGCAGCCGACTCTTTCTGCTTGAACACCTGCAACATTTCTTTCAGTAACACCATCACCGAAGCTGCAAAATTTGTCGCCGTGACTGTTTGAGCAGCCCCCGGTGAACCAGACCTAGCAGCAACCCCAGGAACTTTGCCAGAAACCAAGTTATTGAGGTGAGTTTCCAGTTGAGCAAACGTCGGCATGATTTGCTGCACGAGTTTCTCTCCCTCTTCACTCCTCAAGCCAAAAGGCCCTTCCATCCGCCCCACCAAATCCTTAAGCGTATCAACTCCTTTGAGAAACAAGGATTCTGCTGTTTGGTCAACCTGCTTCACGGGCCCGTCCTTGAGAATCTTAAAACAATCTTCCAATCTGTGAGCGGTTGTTTTAATACTGTCTAAGCCGAGCATCGCCGCCCCTCCCTTGACGGAATGGGCTGCTCGAAACATCTCTTGAAGGCTTTCGGGGTCTTTCATCGTGGACTTTAAATCCACCAAACCATTTTCCAGGGTATCGAGGTGCTCCTTAGCCTCCTCTATGAATAAACGTAAAATTCGGTTTTGCTGGTCTGACACAATAGCCCTCCTAACAATTCAGCACCCCTCCAGAAAGCACTCCTAACCAGGGAGTCAACGCGATTCATGCCAAGAGTCGGAATCTCCTATGCAAGACATTCTAGCCTCAACAGCTAGCACACTCACAATTTGGAAGAGTGTTTGATCTGAAACTGGTGCGAGGATTCGGAGATTGGTTTTAGAGTTCTGAGGGAGTATCTGGAGCCATCTCTAGGCCCATTCCTGATTGCATCATCTGCTGAGCCGTAATCAAGTCGCTCAATTCCTTGACTTCGAAGCCGATGTTTTGACAAGCAAGCTTGAGTTCGCGATCGAATTTATTCAGGTCAATACCATAGCCTGTAGGGACTGTGGCATACCCTGTCCGCGGCGGTGGCAATTCCTTGTGGGGCGTTGGCTTTGGCGCAGTCGATTAACTCAATGGCTTTGAGGGGTTGGGAGGATGCCATAGTGTCAAACCGCAGATTCAGATTTTTTTCCACTGTATCCAGAGTGTTGAGGGCGATCGATCTATCCAAAGGCATGAGAAATAGGGAATCGGGATTCTCAAGGGCGATCGGATTTATCAAGAGTGAGTAATTCTCAAATCTCCAATCTCCAATCGGCTGATCTATATTTGGGCAGGAACTGCCAAAATAGCAGTAGTTGGGATTCCTTAACCTACACTCTGCCTAACTTGGTATAAGTTATTGTGAGAAACCAGTCTTTATCTAAGACGCACTGGCTGTGGACAGTCCGGCATCGCCTATTGGTGTCTGTTCTGTTGGCTCTTGCAGTTGCATTTTTACTGCCACCTCAATATCTCTGGCTGACTCGTGTTCTGTGCATTTGGGACGCGGGCCCGATCGGGTTCCTGAGTTTGACTTTGCTGCTAATGCTCCAAGCCACTCCAGAAATAATGCGCCACTACGCACAGCAGCTCGACACGGGCCGCGTGGTGATTCTCAGCTCGATCTTGGCGGCGGCTTGTGCTAGCGTGCTAGCCCTGATCTCCCTGCTGCACAATACGAAAGGCCTGTCCTCCAATTTGCTAGTTCTGCATTTGGGGCTTTCTGTCCTGACAATTGTTGGGTCTTGGCTGCTGGTGCATACTATCTTTACCATGCACTATGCCCGTGGCTACTACCAAAACCCCAGAAAGCCGCATCACAGCCAATCTGAGCCGATGAAGGGTTTGGATTTTCCGGGCGACGCGGCACCTGACTACAAGGATTTTCTATATTTTTCCTTTGGGGCTGGTATGACTTGCTTTCGTTGCAGATGTGCAGACGACTTCTCGCTCTATGAGGTCTTTAGTTTTGCTGCATAGTGTGCTGTCTTTCTTTTTTAACACGGCTATTCTGGCGATGAGTGTCAATATTATTGCTGGATTAAGCTAACTGCGATATGCCCAGATCCCTGACTTGCTAAGATCCCCGACTTCTTTAAGAAGTCGGGAATCTAACAGATTGCAAGAACTATCTGAACCCTAATCATTTGACCAATGACTAATAGACATCTCCCAAAAAGCAGGTTTTGAACGGGCAGGATGCTTGTTCCACAAGAAATATGGTCGATGTCTAATGACAACTGACCGACCGTCAATTCTGTTTCCAATATTGCCAGGTGGCATAGGCTAAGGTGACAACGCCAGTAATGATCGCAGATTCATCAACCTCAAATTGCGGGTGGTGCAGGGGATAGTTGGGTTGGTCTTTGAGTCCCACTCCCAAGCGAAACATGGTTCCCGGTGCGTGTTCTAGATACATCGAAAAATCTTCGGCGCCGAGAGAGGGTTCTGGTAAAATCTGGACTTGCGATCGCCCTAAAGCTTCCAAAGCCGCCGCTTCGAGTAATTGGGTAAGTTTTGGATCGTTTTGCACTCCCGGTACGCCCCGTTTGTAGTTGAGTTCATATTTCGCGCCGTAAGTCTGACAGACACTAGCGACAATTTGTTCGATCCAAGCTGGTAGTTTTTCGTGGGTTTCTGGATGGAGCGATCGCACGGTTCCTGATAATTTTACGCGATCGGCAATCACATTTGACGCTCGTCCACCGCTAATTTGCCCGATCGTCAAAACCACAGGCCTCAACGGATTTTGCGTTCTACTAATGGCCTGCTGCAAAGTAGTAATAATCTGGGAAGCAATCCAAATTGCGTCGATCGCCTCGTGGGGACGCGCTCCGTGGCCTGATTCGCCCATCACAATCAATTCTAGGTCATCTGCCGCAGCAGTCAGTGCCCCGTGGCGGATGCCCACTGAACCGCCGGGAATAGTCGGAAAAACGTGCAATCCCAGAATCGCCTCAACATCTTTCATCACACCGTCTGCAATCATCCAGCGCGCGCCTTGGGCAATTTCCTCTGCTGGCTGAAACAAGAAGCGGACGTGACCGGATAGTTTTTCTTCTAACTGAGATAAGATCATCGCCGTGCCCAAACCGACGGTGGTGTGGATGTCGTGGCCGCAAGCGTGCATGACTCCTTGGTTTTTCGAGGCAAATTCTAAGTTTGTGCGTTCTTGAATCGGCAAAGCATCCATATCGGTGCGAATTGCTAGCCACCGGGACTCGTTGCTACTGCCTTTGAGTTCGCCGATCACTCCTGTTTTGCCTACTCCTTCGGTGGCGCGGATTCCGCAGAATGCGAGAACTCCGGCTACATAGGCTGCGGTTTGATGTTCTTGGCCGCTGAGTTCGGGGTGTGAGTGGATGTGGCGGCGAATTTCGATTAGGCGGGGGGCGAGGGTGACGCCTAGTTCTTGGATGCGGGCAAGCATGAATTTTGTTGGGTAGTGCTTTAATTTACTAGGGTAACGCAGATGTAAAGGTGCGATCGGGCTTTTAGATGGCAATGCGATCGGGACTTAGGCATTGCAACGTAATTTTGTCATTCGCAAGTGTTGCGAAGAATCTCAAATCCTTGCAAAACCGCCTAAAGTGCGTAAGTCCTAGCTATTTCGTTTGTGAATGAGATTTTTTTTTATTAACCGCAGAGGGCGCAGAGGACGCAGAGAGAAGAGAGAAAGGAGAGTTAGGTAGAGATGGGGAATAGGAGTCTATATTCTAGGTTGAAGCTTATATGTTGCACCATTCATGTGGGATCTGTAGGGGCGGGTTCACCAACAGCCTTTCGGGTTGATAACAGGTTAAATAAACCCGCCCTCCCCGAAGCGAATATCTTGACTGTGTGGTTGAATATTATCCGGCACATCGCCATCCAACTGCTGTACAATCTCATCAAGTATATAACAATACAGGTTCACGATATCAGTGCTTTCATAGCGCACCGTCGGACGTGGTAAATCCATCGCCTCGACTTAATCTTTAATTATTGTCAGGTCGGAAGCGCAAGCAATTGAGCGATCGCACTCTCTGAATTGTTTCAAAATCGCGATCGTTATGAACTAAAATAAGTTGGTGTTCGATCGCGAGTTGGGCAATGCAGCAGTCCATACTACTTCTAACCGTTAACCCAAGGCGCTTGCAAATCATAGTAAATCCGAGCAGCCGCTACCCAAGTATTAGGCGTAGACTCGATGTAGTCTTGTTCTTGGAGATAAGTTTCTAATAGTGTCCACTCCCTTTCATCTCGACAACCTTGCAAAAGTTCCATCTGAGTAAATCTGTTCAGAAAAATACTTTCATCCTTGATTATTGCTTCCAGGGATTGGCGTACTACACCTGTCCTGTCGCGGAAAACGCCGATCCAGACGGAGGTATCAATCAGAAACATTTCGGTTTTCCCGCAAGGCTTTGTAATCGTAGTCGGTCGAAAATTGAATTTGTCCGCTTAAATCCAGTAGATTCCGCTTTTTACGGGTGCGAATTAATTCTTGTAAAGCAAAGTCAATCAGTTCTTTTTCGGTCTTGAAATTGGTTAAGCGAAAGGCTTCTTTAACCAACTCTTCGTTAAGTTCAACAGGGGTTTTCATGGTTAATCTTTCATCTCATTGTAATGATACTTACCAGCCGCGTTGGGAAACCATCAACTTAGTAAGAAACCCGGTTTATTTTCTCTCCACCCTAGCCTCATAAACCGGGTTTCTTTGCACCCTATCTTGGGGAACAATCAACTTAGTAAGAAACCCGGTTTCTGGAATCAAAAAAACTAATTTCCCACCCTCCACAATTTGATGGTTTTGTCATAACTCCCACTAGCTAAAACCTGACCATCTGGACTAAATGCTACAGAAGTAACATAAGCAGAATGACCAGAGAGAGAGTTGATTTGCCTTCCCGTTGCGACTTCCCCCAATTTGATGGTTTTGTCCCAACTCCCACTAGCTAAAACCTTATCATATCGACTAAATGCTAC
>DMYK01000084.1:1976-4186 GCA_003483675.1 Microcoleaceae cyanobacterium UBA11344 | reverse complement strand
AGGACTTACGCAAAGCCTATATGTCATTCTGAGCGCAGCGAAGAATCTCGCGAGATTCTTCGTTTCACTCAGAATGACAGAATTTAAGTTATTAGTGCGTAAGTCCTATTAAAATAGGACAGGACTTACGCATGGTAACGGTTTGGCAAAGGTTTGAGATTCTTCGTTTCACTCTGAATGACAGACACAATAGCTGCGTAATTCCTGTACTACAAACTTACGATCGAAAAATGCTGCCATCAGGCATCACGGCTCCTGTTAAATTAGCTCCGTTCAGATTAGCTCCCGCCAAGTTCGCTCCCCTCAAATTTGCCCCCGTCAAATTCGCCCCGCTCAAGTCAGCTTTGCCGAGATTTGTCCACCGGAAATCGGCCCCGCGAGCCTGGGCAAAACTGAGATTTGCTCTAAAAAGATAAGCTGCATTCAGGTGAGCTTCTGTGAGATTAGCTTGAGAGAAATTAGCACCGTAAAGATGGGCCTCTATCAACTCCGCTTGAGTGAGATTGGCTTGACTGAGATTGGCGTTGTTGAGGTTTCCCCCGGTCAACTTAGCTCTAAATAGCACCGCACCGATTAAATTAGCATCTCCTAAATCTGCTTGTTGGAGATTTGCATCGCTGATGTCTGCCCCAATTAAATTTGCACCGCTCAAATCTGCTTTTCTGAGGTCTGCTTCTCGGAGGTTTGTTCCTGTTAAATTGGCTTTAACCAAGTTAGTTTCGAGCAGTTGGGCCCCCGCCAGATTTGCCAGACTCAGGTTAGCTTCGGCGAGGTTGGCGGCAATTAATTTAGCTTTGAACAGGTCGATTTTGCAAAGATTCGATCGCCCAAGATTCGCACCTCTGAGATTAGCTTCGGCCAGGTTAGCTTCGCTAAGATCTGGTTCGATATTTGGGTGAAGATTTCTCCATTCAATCCATCTGACAGCACCCCGTTTCAGCAGCGCCAAATGCTGTTTATTTGCCATAATTGCATCTCCTTAAATGGCTATTCCTTGCGCCCTAAAATTGCTGGATTGTCGCGCCCGGCCACACTTTCAATTGCTGCAATTGCGGCCTGGGAACCTGCTATAATATCTCGTTCTGCTCCGCCGAGGTAAAGCCGTCCAAAACTGCCTACGGCCTGAACCTCTAGGATGTTAATAGATGCGCCTTTTTCGGCTTCATTTGCCGCTAGTGCTGCATAGGCGGCGGGTTCTACTTCTAAGACGTAAAGCGTTTGTCCCGCCAGCAGTAATTGTCCGCGGCGGCTGCGGTTGATTAATTGCGTTTGGTGGGGGTCGATGTTGCGAATAATTTGGCTGGAAATAACTCGCGGTTTGATAGATTCTTCTTTGCGAACTCCGATGAATTCTAGAATCGCTTTCCCCGCAGCTCGGGTTTCCCCTTGCTGGCTCGAATGCACTTCGAGAAGGCCGTACAAGCGTTCGACTATCTGCACTCCAGGGCGCACGGAGGCGGATTTGAGGGCGACATCGGTAATTCGGTTAATTTCGATACCGGGCGAGATTTCTATCCACAGCGACGAATCCCCCGGTAGGGGTAAGAATCCGGCGGCGATTGTGCCGATGTATGCTGCGTGCTGTGGCTGTAAGTTGTCTAGAAAGACGTAGCTGCGTAGCTCTATGCCCAAAAGTTTTTATCTCCGTCGATCGATCTGCAACTGTTGTAAGTGCAAGATCTGAGTGTACCGCAATCGGAAAGCGCAGCTCAACATTAAATTACTACTACGGGCGATCGCGACTCTGCTGTTCGCACTGAATACTAATTGTGCTTGAGCATTTTTGCTGTGTTATACAGGGACTGGGTTTTTTTAACCCCGTGCGATCGTAAATCAAAAAGTGTTATGGTTCGTGTCAAAATGGTGTTAACAAATTTTCTAAGTTGGAAAACTAACGATGACTGTAGATTCTAAATTGCAGCGCGCATTTGAGCAAGGCCGCGCCCTGAAAATTATCAGCGGTTTGAATAATTTTGATGCCGCCAAAGTGGCCGCTGTCGTCAAAGCAGCGGAGCTCGGCGGTGCTACCTTTGTCGATATTGCAGCCGATCGAGATTTAGTAATTATGGCAAAGAAATTGACAAATTTGCCAATTTGTGTATCTGCTGTGGAACCAGAAAAGTTGGTCTCTGCGGTAGAGGCGGGTGCAGATTTGATTGAAATTGGTAATTTTGACTCTTTCTACGCTTCAGGTCGCCGCTTTGAAGCTG
>DMYK01000084.1:0-1915 GCA_003483675.1 Microcoleaceae cyanobacterium UBA11344 | reverse complement strand
CTCGACAAACAGGTGCAATTAGCCACAGAATTAGTCAAAGCTGGCGCTGATATCATCCAAACAGAAGGCGGTACAAGTGCTAAACCAGTTCACGCCGGCACCCTGGGATTAATCGAAAAAGCAGCGCCTACTTTAGCCGCCGCCTTTGAAATTTCCCGCGCCGTATCCATACCCGTACTTTGCGCTTCTGGCATCTCCAACGTCACAGCACCGCTAGCTATTGGCGCCGGTGCTGCCGGTATTGGTGTCGGTTCTGCCGTCAATCAACTTAATAGCGAAGTGGCGATGATCGCCGCTGTTCGCAGTTTAGTTGAAGCTTTAGCTAAGGTAGAGCGATCGCACTTTGCTAAGTCTATTTAAATAAGAAGGAAGAGGGAAGTTCGGCAACGGATTCGCTCCACGGATGTAACGGATGTCAGGAAGAAGGAAGAAGGAAGAAGGAAGAAGGAAGAAGGAAGAAGGAAGAGGGAAGAAAAGAAACTATTCCCCATTCCCCATTCCCAATTCCCCATTCCCAATTCCCCATTCCTAACACTTGATTAATAGTTGATAAACCACAGTGTATAATCTTCCAATAATTGATGGTTTGGGGAGCTGCAATCAATTGCTTTTAAATCTACCAGGGGTAAGATGAATGTTTGTTTGTCAGTGAGGCGCTGCACATCCACCATGATCCCATCGTGCTGAAAAACAGAATCTCTCAGCCGCACAATCTGGAATATTTCAGTAGATGAAGGTTGAGTTTTTTTGAGTGTTTCATATTCTTTCTTTTTGCCGGGACTACTCAGATATTCCTGTTCCCAGCGAAACTCTTCTCTCCCCGTAACTTGGCTGGGTACGATCATATTTTGTTTCAAGTATTCGAGATATTTTAGGAAGTTTTTAACGCCGACATCAAGAGTGTTTGGATTGATAATTTGGCTAAGTTTACGTTCAAATTCTTTGAGATTAAATGGTGCGCTTCCAGAAGCAGCGATCGGCATTCTTGCTTCGAGGGAGTCAAAATCCGGCATTTCCGACAGCAGACGCTGGATGTGATTTAGTGGTTTCGGTCTTCTTCCTGCTACAATAGTTTCATCAAGCTGAATGGGATGAAGTTCTGCTATTGAAGGTAAAGATTTGCTTTTATTTGGGCGATCGTCAAGTTGAGGTTTGACCAATCTAGGCTTGTCAAATTTAGGCTTATCAAATTTAGACATAACTTTATCTCGCTTTACGGGTTGATCTATCAAGTATATCTTGACAGAAGTACATTCGTGTCTGATACATAGGAGACAACTGTGACGCAACTACTAAAAGCCCCTGAATTGGAAGTCTATCAAGGACAGTTTGGCGAATTTACGATTACGGATAGCGATCGCACAGGAGTGATAGTATACCGCACAGGGTTAGCGGTGGCGGCACTCTGTTTCGCGATCGGCACTACTCTGGTGCTGCAACAGGGAAACAACCCAAGGGCAATTCAAGCTGTAACGCCTATTTTTGCCTGTTTCTGGCTCGCTTTAGGCGTTAGCTTAGCAACTATTCATATTTACATGACTGCCTTGCACAAGGTGCTACAGTTATTTTGGGCGATCGGCGGTGTAGCAGCAATTGTTGTCGCTCTACAAAGCAGTGAACCCTTAGCTTTAGCAGTTTACGATCACCCGGCAACCTTGTGGGGAATCGGCTTTACTTTTGCCGCTTTAAATGGCATTTATTTCAAAGAAGCTTTCTGCTTCAATCGCCTAGAAACTAAGTTTATGACTCCCGCAGTTCCTTTATTAATTTTAGGGCATATTTTCGGTTTTTTGTCCCCGGATAAGGAACAGTTTTTGCTGGGAGTTTGGGCGGCTTTGTTTATCATATTTGCTGTGCGGAAGTTTTTTCAAGCAATCCCGCAAGATATCGGCGACAAAAGCGTTTTTGAGTATCT